>CANTEM010000014.1 GCA_947652805.1 uncultured Clostridia bacterium
ATAATTATATATCTTTTTACCAGAAATATCAATACTGCTTGTGAGATTTCCTTCACTGTCGTATACATATTTATACCGGGCAATCTGTTTGTTATAGCTGTCATACCATGTTTCGGATGCAATCTGCCCCTGGGCAGTATATTTTACATCCACGCGGTCGCCGTTTCCGTAATAGATGCCCCGCAGACGGCCGTTGCCTTCCTTGTAACGGTAAGTAACCAGTGTGCCCTTTTGCGTCACTCCAATGCTTTGCAGCTGATGGAAATCTGTATAGGACATGCTGTAGCCCATGCCGTCTCCCCGGGAGATTTTTGTCATCTGTCCCATGATGTCATAGTCGTAGTTAACATAGCTTTGTACTGTGCCGAACGCATTCTTTTTTGTCAGGGAGGCGATATTGCCGGAGGGGGTGTATGCATACTCGGTCTCATTGCCGCAGCGGTCTGTGATTGCTGTTGTCCGGGAGGTTTCCGGATCGACAGTATAGTATGTGGTATTTCCCCGGGCGTCTGTTTCGCTGATCCGATCGTTTCCGCCGTCATCCTCATCGGTTTCCGGATCGTCGGCGTTGTAGGCGAAGGAGCGGTATACTGTTCCTACCTCGTGATCGGTAAAGGTAGTTTCTGTGAGTGCATTTCCCCACTGATCCGTTACCTCTGCAAAGGCTTCTGTTTCTTCCTCCTGTTCTGCAATTTCCTCATCGAAGCTGCCATAGCCGTCGGATTCATCCTTGAAATCAGAGGAAGAAAGTCCTGTTTCCAGGCTGTTGCGGGTCAGCTGAATGTCATCAAAGTAAGCAATTCCCACATTATGATCATATTCGCAGGAAACGTCCAGTGACAGTACCTCTTTAAATTCGGATTTCGCAAACTGAACGCTGGCCAGCTGCCAGTCCTCGGTGCAGGGACAGAAATCCGCGGTGTAATCTTCTGTTGTTTCGTCTGCATAGCGAATTCTTGCTTTCAGACGGAAGGTTGCCGCCGGCGCGCCGTCTCTCTCCCGATCATGGATCGCGTAGCCCTTAGCCCAGCCGGACAGGGTGAAGCTTTCACGGGTGCCTGCCGCACTCTTTACGGGTACACGCTGATAAGCGTAGCGGATTCTGTCCAAATCTCCTGTAAACCGGAGAGAAGAAGAGCCGTTGAAACATACGTTGTTAACACGGATAATGGAACTGTCGGAGGTATTCCAGCCGATTGCTGCATTCCGTTCAAAATTGCCGTTGGTCAACAGGTTGTACGGGCTTGCACAAGCATTTTTCTCAAGCTGTGCGCCGTCTGCATACAGCGTGAAAATACCGTCCATAAGAATGCGGACCTTTACGTTGCCGTCTTCTGCCAATGTAAAGGGAACGGACAGCCGCACAAAGCCCTGACCGGATTTTGTCAGCCGCTCGCTCTCACCCAGAATCTGATTGTTCTGATCTTTCACCTGCAAATATACGCCGGGATCAGACACGGCGCCTACTGCATCTGTCACCGGACGAACATATACGGAGAAGGTATAGTCTCCGGCTGTCAGCCCGGTTACCGTCTGATATACGCCGTTTTCTACTGCCCGGTTGTCCTGTGTCTGCATGCGCAGCACAGTGGTTCCGTACAGGGCGTATGCCTGATATGCATATGCGCGCAGATTGGTGCTCGCGCAGTTTTTTGCTTCCGGATACCAGTGACCCAGCGTATCAAAGCTGTGGTCCAGCAGCAGATTGGTCGCGTTGCTCGCTATGCTCATACCGTTTTCCCCGAAAGGATGGATGCCGCTGCCGCCTTCGGAAACGCCGCTGTTGCCCGTTTCTTCCGTATAGGCGTATTTGCTCACCATATTGCCGTCATCGTCAAAGGTATAAACTGTTTTCACACTCTGTTCCGGCTCTCCGTCACTTGCGGGGATCGTGGAGGTAGCGATTGTACGGCGCAACATGGGAGAATAATTATAAGCTGTGCGAACGCCTGCCTTTCCTCTGCCGAATTCCTGCACGGAAGTACACCGGTCGCCAACGTAATCGTACTTCACTTCATAGAGATTGGTGCCTGCCTTGTCCTGCAAAAGAACAGATGTAGGTTTACCTGCTACGTAGGTAAGCACTGCACGCTTTCTATCAGGATAGGTGACTGTGGTCAGCATGTTGTTTGTGTAGGCATAGGTCATTTGGCTGCCGTCGGGAGCGCTGATAGAAATAAGATTGCCTGCACTGTTGTAGTTCATTGTAAATTCTCTGCCCACGCCGTCGGTAATGGAAGTCAGTATGCCGGATACATAGGTAAAAGTGTTTGCGTTGCCGGCCGCATCTGTGATTTTTGTCAGTCGTCCCGCAGTATCAAACCAGTACGTGCTGCCAAACTGAGACAGCTGCCGTTTTACAGCATCATATGTAAGGGCTGCATTGTCTGTATCTGCGTACAGATAATATACGCTGCCGTCTGCATTTGTTACCTTATGCTCGTCTTCTGTGCCTTCCCGCAGGTAATGCTCTACACCGTTTTCGTCCATATAGATATATCCGTTGCAAACAGTGCTTGTCTGTGCGTTATGGTCTGTATAGAGGAAAGTGCTGGCTACGATGCTTTGCATACAGCTGAGCTTCCAGCCTTCGCCAATTTTCATAGCACTGAAATCAGCGGTATGCAGTCCGATGCTGGTATTTGCTGTATAAGCATACTCCGCCAGCGCACTGCTATACAGGTGACTGATAGAAACCGGCATCCTGTTGCCATTCCAGGCAAAATCGCTAAACTGCATTTGTAGTTTGCCGCTGCGCAGCTGAAGTCCGGCTGTGCCGAAGAACCCAAGGGTGTGGGTGGTATCCGCAGGCGTCACCCCAAAACCGGATGCATATGTTACAGCAAGCTGCGGTGCATATTTGCTGTTTGCCCCGTACAAATATATTGCGTCATTTGCATTGCCGGATTCGTCCGTTAATTTCAAAACATAGTCACAGTATCTGCTGTTGGACAGAGACTGGTCAAACAGTTCTGTCACATCAAAGGTATACTGGATCATACTGCCGTCCGCAGCGGCGCTGCCTGCTTTCAGAACTGCATAATCTGTGAGCAGTGAGCTGTTGATCGGCGTGCAGTTGCCGTAAACCATACCGTTCTCTACATGATACAGACCAAGCTTTGGCGCGGTCGCCGATGCAATGGTTCCGCTTTTCTGGAATACGGTAAGCTCTGCTTTTTTGATTTCCGTATGGCGGCGCAGTGTCTGGGGCGCAGACATACGAAGATACATCCGTCCTTTGTCACAGCCGCCATTTCCAATACCCAGAAAATGGGAGCTGGCAGCGCTCATGTAGCCGTTTACCCAGCTAAAGGTCTGCATGTTGTTCAGACCGCTGATATTCACCTGAGGATCTACAGTAACAGGGAAAACCCGCTCGTCCGCACCGATCCACTCTCCGTCTGCAATCACGGTCAGAGCCAGCTCGCTTTCTCCCCGCTCCTTCACTTCATAGAATACTGCGTGGGAGATTTCTCCTGCCGCGTCTTCCATATATGGTGCTGGGATGTTGAATACTTCCTCGTCTGTTTCCGTACTCAAAAATTGCAGACTGCGCGCCTCTTCGGAATGTTCCATGCGCAGGTTTTCCATTTTCATAAGGAACGTATACCGATATTCCGCCGCAGGCTCCGGAATAATAATATTTTCCTTCACGCGGCTGCTGTGAACGGCATATTCCAGACTTGCATTTTCAGAAGCATTTTCAAATACAAGCTTCTTTTCTGCTTCCATGCGCGGGGACTTCTTGCCCGCACGGGTTCTTCCTTTCTTTTTGAGGGCAAAGGAAAGCTTGTACTGATCCTTTTCCACAGAAAACAGCTCGTTGTCCTCCTCCGATTTACTGAACCGGGCGCGGAAGGAACCTCGGTCAGCACAGTAATATGCGCCGTTCTTTTCAGGAACAAAGCCGGCTTCCTCCTGTTATGTAAATGCACCTGTTTCCGGGTTTTTGAACCGTACAGGCTGTGCGTAAATTACCTCACGACACGCATTGGGGGCTGTCATAAATATGGAGCGGTCTTCGCTGCGCAGCTCCGCGACTTCTACTGCCACCGGTTTTTTTGCGGCGGTTTCCAGAGACAGCGCTTCTTTTGCTGCATCTACAGCGGGTACGTCCGCTGCAATTTGCATGGATTCTACCGGAGCGATTGCCGGCAGGTCTTGTCTTTCTTTTTCCATTTCTTCTCCTTTTTAATATATTGTTTTTATATTTGAAAGGGCGCAGAAGGACTGCATCGGGCGCTTCTGCGTTCCTCTTTCATGCGTTCATTTTATTTGCTTTTCCGGTCATTTACCGTCCGGCTTACCGATAATTTATTTCTAATATTTGCGGCGCATAATAGCTGTCTGCCGTAGACACCACTGCAAATCTGCTCCCACGCTGGGCGGTACGCAGAATAAACCCGTCCGGTTGAATCAGGGTACTGGTTCCCGGGATAACCATATAGCGGGTAAGATCAAAAACCGCATAGTTTTTCCTTTGCTCCCCGGACACAAACTGTTCAGCTGCATCCACCTTTGTTTCCCATGTGGATCCAAAGCTGCAAAAGCGTTTTACAGTAGGACAAAGGCACAGCCTGCCGCCGCAGTTCAGCTGCGGGATATACAGTTTTATCTTGCCGATTTCTTTGTCGGCAAGAAAGGGAATTTTGGAAATATCCGGTCTCAGATACAGCCATTGCTGCCCAAATGCGCAGCTGTCTCCCACAAAAGCAATACTCCCGAATGCATTGTTTTCCCCGGGATTTTCACTGTCCACAGTCGTATCCTGAAACAGCTTTGCTTCATATAAATTCACTTCAAACAGTAGCAATGCACCGACGTTTTCCTTTGGTCGGATGAATACCGTATAGTCCCTGCTGCTCAATTTTTGATATATTACCGTTGCAGGTGCGCACAAATTGCCTGCCGCATCTGTAACGCCAATTGCCGAGGCGGTGATAAAAGGAACAAAATCGCCGCTCATCATAGAAAAGCATTTTGTATTGCTGAGTATGGTTTCAAAGGGTCTGTCCGTATGCAGATACAGAATAGCACCTTCCCGGGTACTTTGCATCTGAAAGGCGATACCGTTTGCTGTAGGGCGGATCTGTATGCCGCCCCACAGCAATTGATTTCCCCGGGTGGTCAGCCCCCGGTTTGGCGTTGTTATAGAAATCCGCCCTGCGGCGTTTTCCATTGTGAGCGTTTCTGCATTGACAGAAACATTTCCGTTGCTGCCTGAAAACAGATATTCCTGATCCCCCGGTTGAAATACCTTGTCCAGCATTTGCCCGGTGCGGGCATTATAGACGGGAACACTGCTGCAATAGGCTGTGTGCGTGCCGTCTGCTTCATCAATCAGAACGGTATAACGGTTCTGATTTGTTCGGTTAAAGCACAAATCTGTGCTTTGGCGAATGGTATAAATGTCATTTATAAATGTATGGATCATTGAAACTCTCCTTATGTTTGCATGTATTTATCCAAATCCCGGATCACGTCGGGCAGGACCATTTTTTCCAGCTTGTCAATGTCCTCGATTTTTTCGCGGATTACGCTGGGCAAATGATCGTCGCGTTTTTTCAGATAACGGGCATAAATCAATCGGGCAAAGTCCGCATTTTTGACTGCGGATGCATAGGCGCTGCTGCAATGCGGCGGCAGATTCAGCTGCTTTTCCACCGCACACAACCGGTCCAGCATACATTTTTTATGCTCCCAAATCACACGCAGCACTCTCCAGTCGGCGCGTTCATAAGGAATGCGACCCTTTTGGATCAGTTCCAGATATTTTGATAAATACCCATGTACACAAATCCCCGCGGGTTTCTCCGCACTGCCAAAAGGATGCCGCTGCAAAGTTGCTCCGGTATACTGTTTCAAAAGCTCCCGGATTCGGAACAGATCCAGATCCTGCGAATTCGGATATGATTGGATATACGCCAGAAAGCCGAACCAGATTTTTTCCACCATAAGTTGTGAAAGGCTTGTCCGGAATGCGGCATACGGAATCGGTATAATCCTGCACAGCCAATTTGTATCGTAGGTCAGGACGTGATATATCTGCTTTTCATCATCGTATCCGCATATCAGCCCGTCATGCCCTACATGCCGCTGTCCGTAAAAGCTTTTTCCGGGCAAGCAGTAATCGTCGGCGCCGCAAAAATACATATACCACCCTGCGTCAATATTTTTTTTGATTTGTTCCTGTAGCTTTTCAAAAGAAATGTCCAGGCTTTCGTAGCGGATCATCAGATTGGGATTTTCAAGAAAAGAAGAAGCAGGCACATCTATTTCCGGTGTTGTAAATCCGTCCAGAAACTTTTTTGTACATTGCAGCATGACGCACTCATTTAAGTACCAGTTATATCCTGTGGGGTTCACGGCGGCGGGCACCATACCGCCCAACTGATAGTGATAAGTAGCAAAAACAGGGACGTTTGCAGGAAGCATATTTTTATTCATTGGCGTATTTCTCATATTTTTCTGCAAGACGGATTACATCTCCTACGGTAGTCAGATCATAGGGATTCATGTCGCTTTCTTTCAACTGGAAGCCAAAGGCTTCCTCCAGATTGAGCAAAAGCATAACCATATTCAGACTGTCGATGAACAGATCCTTTGTCAATGACTGTTCCTCCCCTGTCACCGCAAATCCGCATAATTCTGCAAGGATACAAAACACCTGTTCCCGGACTGTTTTATCTGTCATTGTTCTTCCTCCCGATTTTTCCGAGGGCTGCAACAATTTTGCTGTATGTCATTTTTTCTGATTCTGTTGTTGACAGCAAAATCCCTTCATTTTTTTCAGCAATATCCCTATAATATTGCCGAAGCCGGTATTGCAGCGTTATATCAATATATTTATCCTTTTCTTCCTCTCGGGCACGTACTCTTTTCAGCGCTGTTTCCACAGGCACATCCAGAAAAAATGCCAGGTCCGGTTTTATGATATATTTCGCCACATCATAGATCCATTCATCCTGCAAATATCCCCGCGCCAGCAAATTGGCAAGGCAGGAATAAAAATACCGGTCACATATCACAGTTTTTCCGGCTTTCAGTGCAGGCAAAATCACCTTGTTTACATGCTGTACACGGTCGCTCGCTGCAAAAAGGGAAAGACTGCGGTAGTCATACCTGTCATGATCGGGTGTATCCGTATAGGTTCGGAAAATATTTGATGTACGTACTGCATCGGTAGGCTGCTTTGTCAGCAGCAGCTTTGTTCCGTTTGCTTCCAACGCATCTGTCAGCATGCGAATCATCGTCGTTTTGCCGCAGCCGTCCAATCCGCAAAATGTGATTAAAGTTCCCGCAGTTCCATGTTCTTTCATTTCAAGTTTGTTCATACTTTTATCCTTCCTGATTCTTTTGCCGCAGCGCCTGAAGGTCTTCTGTCCCAAAACGCTGTACAATATTTGCTTTTCGATAGGGCTATTTTACTGGTTAATGCGGACAGGGAATGTCCGCAAAAAAAAAATAAATTTTACCCAGTGGACTTTGGCAGAATGGAGCGCACGATAAAGAAAAAGCCCTTGAAAACATAATGTTTTCAAGGGCTATATAATATGAAATTACCGGAGAAACTAAAGGGTCTTTTCCTACTTTTCCTACTTTTCCTGCTGATCCAGATAGGATTGGAGAATCAGCGTGGCGGATAGCTCGTCCACCGCTTTTTTCCGCTTTTCTCCCCGCACGTTGATTTCCGATAAAATCTCATGGGCGTCCACCGTAGTCAGCCGTTCGTCCCATAAAACCACCGGCAGTCCCGAACACTCTGCCAGCATATCCGCAAAAATGCGGCATTTCTCACTGCGCGGTCCCCGGGTACCGTCCATATTCACCGGATCGCCAATCACAATTCCCACCGCTTCCCGGCGAAGGGCTGCCTGAGCAACCCCCTGAACCGTTTTGCGCATGCTTTTCGATACAACGCAACCTGCACCGAACGCCATTTTCCCGGCGCTGACTGCAAGCCCGGTGCGCATATCTCCGTAATCTACGCCTAAAAGGGTGCCTTTCATTTGCCGCCCTCCCGGATTTCAGCCGCAAAATCCTTCACCTGCTGTAAGGTAGGCACAGAGGGAACCGCACCCTCTCTTGTCACAGAAATGGCAGCCGCATAGGTTGCAAACCGCGCCGCCTCCAATATATCGCCTTTTTGCAGGTACGCATAAGACAGGGCGGCGGTGAACACATCTCCCGCAGCAGTGGTATCGACCGCCTGCACCTTATGGGCAGGAACCAAATGATAGTACTTTCCGTCATACACAAAGGAGCCTCTGCTTCCCAGCTTGAGCACTACATATTTCGTCTCCACCGTCCCCGCAAGGCGGATGGCCGCCTTCAGACAGTTTTCCACACTGTCCGGATAAATGCCGGTAAGCGCTTCACATTCCGTTTCATTGGGAGAAAGAATCTCCGCCCTGCCGATTTCCTCCAAAGGGAACCCAGGACGTACCGGTCCCGCATCTACAAACAGAGGGATCTCCTTTTCCCTTGCAAACCGGGCGGCGGCAAGCACCGCCTGTTCCGGAATTTCCAGTTGTACGAACACGCCGTCCGGATAGCAGGTGAATGCTTCTTCTATATTTTCATCGGCGAGGGTGCTGTTTGCACCCGGATATACGATAATCCGGTTGGCGCCGTCCTCTTCCTCCACCAAAATGGATGCAAGCCCTGTAGGCGATGCAGCGTCCTCAAATACAAACCGGGTGTCGATGCCTTCTTCTCCATACAAACGCTTCAGCCGCGCGCCGTTTTCGTCCTTGCCGACCTTGGCACAGAAAACAGCATCCGCACCGAGCCGGGCAAAGGTCACTACGCTGTTGGAGCCTTTTCCCCCCGCCACATATTTGCAAGTCGCATTCTCCAGCACTGTTTCTCCCTGCCGGGGCAGGCGCGCCATGCGCTGCACAAAATCAATATTGGCTGAGCTGACTACCAAAATTCTGTGTTTCACGGTATATCCACTCCTTTTCCCAGTTGTATTTTTATTATATACAGTATACTATGCTTTCACCCGAGATGCAAGCCGCAGTTTTTGAAGTTTTGGTGAAATACTGTTGTATAGCACAAACTTTGTAAGCCTCCCTTTGCACAAGAGAGCCTTTTCGTCTGTTCGCTTACAAAACGGACTGTGCCAGCTCCAGTGCCTGGGCGACTACATGATGCATATCATAATATTTATATCTGCCCAGTCTGCCGCCGAACAGCACATTCTGCTCCTGATCCGCCAGCGCCTTGTACTTTTCATACAGGGCGTTGTTTTTTTCATCGTTCATGGGATAGTAGGGCTCGTCTCCCGGCTTCCACTGGGCGGGGTATTCCCGTGTGATAACCGTTTTCCCACCGGTGCCGAACACGAAATGCTTGTGCTCAATGATCCGGGTGTAGGGTACCTCATACTCCGTATAGTTCACTACTGCGTTGCCCTGATAGTTTTCCACATCCAATACTTCCGTTTCAAACCGCAGGCTCCGGTATTCCAGCATTCCAAAGCGGTAATCATAAAACTGGTCGATCATGCCGGTGAACACCGTTGTTTTTGCAAGAGCGGAATATCCCTCTCTGTCCCCGAAATAGTCACAGCCCAGCCGCACCTCCGACCCCTCCAGCATCCGCGCGATCATTTTGGTGTAACCCTCCTGCGGGATTCCCTGGAAGCTGTCGTTGAAATAGTTGTTGTCATAGGTAAACCGCACCGGCAGACGGCGGATGATAAATGCCGGAAGCTCCGTTGCCCGGCGGCCCCACTGCTTTTCCGTATATCCCTTTACCAGGGTTTCATAAATATCCCGCCCCACCAGAGACAGCGCCTGCTCCTCTAAGTTTTTTGGCTCGGTGATCCCGGCAGCCGCAATCTGGGCGTTGATTTTCTCCCGTGCCTGCTCCGGCGTGATCACACCCCAGAGGCTGTTGAAGGTATTCATATTAAAGGGCATGTTGTATGCCTTGCCCTTGTACAGGGCAATGGGGCTGTTGGTATACCGGTTGAAATCGGCAAACCGGTTCACATAGTCCCAAACAGTCCGGTCGCTGGTGTGAAAAATATGGGCGCCGTACATATGGGTCTGCACGCCTTCGATTTCTTTTGTATACAAATTGCCGCCGATGTGCTCCCGCCGGTCAATGACAAGACAGGATTTTCCCGCCCGGGTCGCCTCCTGTGCAAAAACTGCGCCGAACAGTCCTGCGCCTACGATCAAATAATCATACATATGTAAATTCCTCTTTTTATTTATATAGTGTATATACAAGTATACCATATTAAAATAAATTTCGTAACCGGTTTATGGGGAATTTTAAAAATTTTCAACAAAATGGGGAAAGCCTCCCCAGCAAATTCCAATAAACGAAAAGCCTCTCTTGTGCAAAGGGAGGTGGGTTTTGCGTAGCAAAACTCGGAGGGATTGTTTGTATAGACTGTCGATTTAAACATTGTCCAAAATGATCGCATAGACAATCCCTCAGTCGCTTCGCGACAGCTCCCTTTACACAAGGGAGCCTTAGTTAGTTGGTGCATAAGGGAGGCTGATGAAGTTTGGTGGGAGCCTAAAGAAGGGGCGCGGCGGAGCCTTTTCACATCTTTTCTTGTGCCCCGGCACAGTCCCAAATACAAGATATAGTTTCCCCCTGGGAAAATCCCTTTTTCTACCGGTAAAATTTCAGAAAACCCTTGACAAATATGCCGCTTTCTATGTATAATGATTATTGCCTATGCGTCTGTGAACCGATTGGTTCAAACAAAATTCAGGAAATAATTAAATTTCGATAAATCGTAAGGAGGTGCAAATATGCTCCGGACATATCAACCGAAAAAGCGTCAGAGAAAAAAGGAACACGGTTTCCGTAAAAGAATGAAAACTGCAGACGGCAGAAAAGTTTTGAAGAGACGCCGTGCGAAAGGCAGAGCAAGACTGACGCACTAAACGGGGCACCGTAAGCCTCTATCATGAGAAGAAGCGGGGTTTCCCCGCCCGCCTCCGCTTTGGATCCGGACCCCGGATCGCTCGGAGGCGTTCTTTTGTTACAGCGTTTTGTCTGATTTTATCAAACCCGGGAGGTCGGATGTGAAGCAGATCGCCATTTGTGAAAATCATCTATACCAGAAAGCTTATACCCGCGGCAGACGCGCCGCGGCTAAAACTGTTTGTGTATATATCCTGGGCGACCGTAAGGCGCGCGCCCTGCGCGCCGCAAACCCTATGAAGCAAACTATCAACCGCGTGGGTATTTCCGCCTCAAAGAAAATCGGAGGCGCCGTGGAACGCAACCGTGCCAAGCGGGTCATCCGCGAAGCATACAGACTGACAGACGCAGAAATAGGCGTGAAAAAAGGCTATCTTGTGGTGATCACTGCAAGGCATGCCGCCACGGTTTCAAAAATGCAGGACGTTTTGCGTGATTTGCAGTACTGCCTGCGCAAAGTTGACATGCTTCAGCATAAAGATACGAAGAACCGCACAGCGGTTCGGGGCAATGATGTTTAAAAAGATTTTTCAGGCGCCTGTGCGCCTGTACCAAAAATTTCTGTCTCCTCTTTTTCCGGCGCGCTGTCGGTTCACCCCCACCTGCTCCCAGTATTGCATTCTTGCTATTGAGGAGTGGGGCGTAGTGCGGGGACTGGCGCTGTCCCTGTGGCGGATTTTGCGATGCAATCCCTGGGGGCGGGGCGGGTATGATCCCGTGCCGGTGCGCAGGTCTGGAAAAAAGAAACACTGACTGCCCCTGTATTAACCTTTTGAAAGGTATTCAAACATGAGCTTTTTTGATTATCTGATCGTACCCTTCGGGTATCTTATGCAGTTTTGCTGCTGGATTTTCCCGAACTACCTGGCAGCTCTGGCTGTATTCACCGTTCTGGTGCAGCTTGTGCTCTGCTTTATCTTTGGTATCCGCACCCACAAAAACTCCCTGAAACAGGCTGCTCTTGCCCCCAAGGTCGCTGCGCTGCGTAAAAAATATGCAGGCCGCACAGACCAGGCAACCCAGCTGAAAATGCAGGAAGAAACCCAGAAAATGTATCAGGAAAACGGCTTCAACCCCATGGGTGGCTGTCTTCCCATGCTGATCCAGCTCCCGATTATTCTGGCGCTGTATCAGGTGATTGTCAACCCCCTTCGGTATATCTGCGGTATTTGCCGGTTTGACGGCAGCGGCATAGCAAAAATCGTAGAAAACTTTAAAAATGCCGGTATTGCCATTTCCACAGACGTGCGTTCTCAGCAGTATGATATTCTGCGGTATCTGCTGGAACATAAAGAGGATGCTGCACATTGCTCCGAGCTTTTGAACGGGGAAACCCCCGCCGTGCTTCCTACCTTCTCTATAGGTGGTTTTGATATGTCTCAAACACCGAAATTCGCATCTGTTCTGGTGCTGATTCCGGTTCTGATTTTCGTTGTTATGATCGCAAGCCAGATCATTACCCGCCATTTTACATATCAGGATCCCGCGGTAAAGGCACAGCAGAACAGTCTTTCCATGAAGATTATGATGTATACCACACCGCTGATTTCTGTATATGTATCCTTCTATATGCCTGCTGCTGTAGGTATCTACTGGATTTACCGTTCCATCGCGGCAACCCTCCAGCAAATGGCGCTTTATAAGATCATGCCCCCGCCCACCTTTACAGAAGAGGACTACAAAGCGGCGGAACGGGAACTGAACGGTTCATCCAAGAAGAACAAGAAAAAACCGGGTGGCACCCTTCCTGCGGGCAGCGGCAAGCGCTCCCTCCATCATATTGATGATGAGGATGACAGCACTCCCGCAATTGAAAGCAAAACGGACGCGCCGAAGGAAGCTGCTGAAAAGGCGGAAAAGAAAGACCTGCCCCCGGTGGACAGCGCCGAAGCGCCTCTGATCAAAGAGGACAAGGGCACAAAACAGTATAAAAAGAAATAAGCGGTTCGGACCCTTCCGAAAAACAGCTTAAAATGGAGATCGTTATGGCACAAGAAATCATTATCACCGGCAAAACCTTTGAAGCCGCTATGGCACAGGCGCAGTCGGAATACAGCGGGGAAAACGTCCAGTATGAGATTTTGGAAATGCCGAAAAAGGGAATCTTCGGAATCGGCGCTTCCCCTGCAAAAATCAAAGTTATTATCAATGATGAACCGGAAGAGGACGATACAGACCTTTCCGGTATCGTAGCGTCCATTAAGGGACTGAAAGTTACCACTGGCAAAGGCGGAGACGGAAGCGCTCCGGCACAGAAAAAGCCCGCGGCTCCCAAAAAAGAAAAGCCTGCGGAAGCTACTCCTGCAAAGACCGCAAAGACGGAAGAAAAGGCCAAGCCCGCTCCTGCTCCGAAGCCTGCCCCCAAAAAGGAAGAGGCTGCTCCTGCGCAAAAACAGGAAAGCGCTCCGAAGCATAAGGGGATCAAAGAACCGAAAGTCATTGAAATCACCGAGGAAGAACGGGCATGCGCACTGTCCTTTCTGAACATGCTTCTCACGGACATGGGTGTAGACGCAAAGGCAGAGTTTGTAGCCGACGAGCCTTCCGGCATCGGCGGAAATACCTATCCCCGGCTGGAGATCACCGGAGAAGGCGCCGGCATTCTCATCGGACATCACGGCGAAACGCTGGACGCCATTCAGTATCTGGTCAATCTGTGCACCCACCGCAAGGGCGGCGGATCCTCCAAGGATTTTGTAAAGATCATCGTAGATATTGAAAACTACCGCCGCAAGCGGGAGGATACGCTGCGCAGTCTGGCGCGGCGCACAGCGGCAAAAGCCCAGAAGTATCGGAGAAACATTGTGCTGGAACCGATGAATCCCTTTGAACGGCGCATTATTCACTCTGAAATTCAGGATATCGAAAATGTATCCACCCACTCTGTGGGACGGGACGAAAACCGTAAGATCGTAGTTTGCTACGATGGTGCGGACAAGATCGACCGCCGCCGCAAGGGCCCCCGTCCGGAAGCAGGAAAGACAGAAGAAGTATAAGTAATCCCCTCACAATAAAAATAAGGCTGTACCTGTTACTTGGTACAGCCTTATTTTTACCTTGAAAAATTCTTCATCAATTAAATTACAGATAAAGAACATTGAATAAAACAGGCTCCCCCTGCTGCACAAACAACAAAGGCCCCCATGTGTAAAAGGGGCCTTTTTATGCTTTATGTCCGTTTCTCATAAATGTATCGCTGTCATAATCTTCTTTATTTTCCACTTCATACCCATAATCGCAGAATTCTCCTATTTCTTCTACACACTCGTCCTCATAGCCCTCTCCTCCTTCCCACACCTTTAACGTGTACTTATTTATCACGCTTTTATCCGCATGTTCAAGGCAATACGCGCAAATGTACAAATCGCGTATCTTTTGAACACGCGATTCTGACTGGCAAACGCAGCATTTCGGCCGAACTGCCGGCTGTAAAAACAGTATTCCGCCTACTTTGGTTGCAACAATGTCCATACCCGGTTCCCATTCCATCGCTTTGCATATATACGGAGGAAGAACAATCCGCCCGCAGGCTTCAATGAAAGCAATCCGCTTTTTAATAAGATCGTGGCTCATAACACCCTCAAATAAACAATGAAAATATTGTAATATATTTTATAAATATACTAATACTATTGTATATTGGGTACAATGCTTTTATTTTATGCTAACCTTCTTTTAATATAAAAGGAGTGTAAAGTTATGAAGCC
>CANTEM010000015.1 GCA_947652805.1 uncultured Clostridia bacterium
GATGCAAACGCTTCCATTTCTTCCGGAGACATGGTTCCGTACTCGTCCGCTGCGTAATAATCCTGAATGGAAAGGGCAACCAGAGATTTATAGAAATTCCGGAACTGGGGAATATACTCCTCTGCCAGTTTTTCGCCGTCCGCAGTAACAGAAAGCTGTTGCTTTTGATCCTCGCTCATACCGTGCTTTAACTGGAATTCCGCCTGTACGGAATCCGTGGAAATACGGATCTGCCGGACATTTGTAATATACTCCTGATATACGTACGGATCAATCCAGTCGATCAGGGAGTTTTCCAGATAGGAATGTGCCGCGCCACCGACTATGCCGATCACATTGGGATACAGGTTAGAATACACGTAATAGGCGCCGTCCTCCGTTAATGCAGAGAAATACAGCTCGTATTTCCGATCCGCATATTCAAAGGTAATACTGTGGGCAGGATGATCCAGCCCGACCGCTGCGAAATCCTCCGCTGCCGCGCCCAGCTTATAGCAGGAATCTGCCCGCAACTCCAGATAAGAGAAAATAATCTCATACAGCTTGTTGGAGTCAGGATAATAAGAGGTGGGATAATCCATGATATTTTCTGCAAGGGCATCGGGGTTGTTCTGGTCTTTTTTGTCCTTGAGACGAATCCGCAGCAGCATTTCCTCGTCCTGATACACAGTAAAATGATTCACCGTATAGTAATCATCCTGGGATATACCCGTTGTCAGCACAGGAGTTACATATGTTTCTATAGGAACTAAAATCGTATCTGCCACTTCCGTTCCCAGAACGTACGCACTGCGCCGCCCTTCCAGCATGCAGTAATATCCGCCGCCGGTGAGGAGCCGGTCTCCTACAAGAACGGTAAACTTGTCCCCGCCGTTCGCTGTCACTGTCCATTTGGCAGAGGGTTCGTCCAGTCCGTATTCAGCGATCTTTTCATCGGACAGATTGCTTCCCACTTTGGTTTTGGACAGGGTATATGCAGTGACGTTTACAAGCAGGGCAAACTTCTGCTCATCAAAGGGCACGGCGTCGTATCCCTTGATCCGGAACTTCCCTTCCTCCGCCTGATAAAAGGCAAAAGAGCCGTATTCGTTTTCCACTGCGATCTGTTCGATATCGCTGCGGGACAGGGATCCGAACAGGAAAAACCGATCCCCGCTTCCAAGCGCTTCCCCCGCTTCCGTTTCCGGCGGATTTTCCTCATCCTCTACTGTCGCCGTCATGGGGCGGATGAGGAAAAAATATCCGCAAAGGAGGAGTGCAAACAGGGAAAGCAATACAATAATTAGTATTTTCTGCCGTTTCATCCGTTCCGTCTCCTGATGTGCACCACAAGCCCTACCGCACCGATGAGCACAGGCATGGTCACGGTCAGCGCCACAGTCCATCGGTTCGCCTGAGCAGTGGTGATATCCATACTGGTATCATCCAGTACCTTCATTTTAATATCTGCAATAATCCGGTCTCTGCCGGTCAGCCGCATGGTGTTGTACAAAATATCACTGTTGGCATAGGTGTTGGACAGCAGATATGCCGCGTCGGTATAATCCGCGCTGCCGCTCACCAGCACATAGGAATAATAGTATTCGTTGTTTTCGATCCGGCTCTCCCGGGAAATGGTCATGAGTGGCTGTGCCCCGGTGGAAACAGTCTCCCCATCCCGAATTGTCTGGGCGCTGTCATGGGACCAGAGCACCGGAGAAACCACCTTGCTGCCTTCCAACGCCGGATCCTCCTCCCAGAGAATACTAAGGGGCATGGCGTTGCGCAGGATCGTTTTGGGCATCTGATCCAGCTCCAGCAGATCCAGATACAGGGACGCGCCGAGAGTATCCTCCTCCGCATACTTGGCTGCAATCGCCTTGCCGTCTGTGGATATGGCATTGGCAGTATCCTTCATATAGGTATCGCCGTTGAAGCCGATGCCCCATTCGGAAAGAAGCTCGCTGAGGTTCGTGAGATTTCCTGCATATTCCGGTGATGTAAACACCATAAGACAGCCGTAGTCGTCTAAAAACCGATCCAGCTTGTCGATTTCATTGGCGTCGCTGCTGTCTGCTTCTATGCCGGCAAAATCGTATATGGGATTGTTGATTACAATGATCCGTGCGTCCTCGTCGATTTCTTCCTTGGACAGATCAATATTTTTCACTGTATATCCTGCGTCGGTGAACAGGCTCACCAGTGCGGACGCATGATCGTCCACAGCCTCCCCGTGCTGGGTGGTCATATGGACTACAGGCATTTCCGCAGAGGTCATGGAAAGGATTGCGGACACAAATTTCTGTTCTGCCTGATATCCCCAGATTTTGCTGTACTCCTCATCATGAACGAAAAACGCTTCCATATTGAACAGACGGAATTCCGTCCCGCATTCCACAACAACAGAGGTGGTTTTGATATCCTGGGCAGCGGTGACATAGTATTTCTTGAAAAATCCGGGATTTTTAACAATGTCCACGCATTCCACATGGATATTGTCAAACTTGGATTCCAATTGAAGCGCCGTCTGATATACATAAAACAGATAGGGGCTTGCATCCCGGACCTTGTCCGGCTCTACGGTAAAATAGATGTTTGTTTCCCCTTCCACATCCCGGAGCAGCTCCAGCGTGGAATCGGACAGGGAATAGATCTGATCCTTTGTCATATCTGCAAACCAGGTAAAATGACTGCAAGGGCAAAAAATCCCATATTGAACACAATCACCAGGGCGATCAGCAATGCGGTGATCACAGAGGACATAGCGGTATACTGATTTCTTCTCTGCCGGCGCAGCTTTGCCTTTTGCAGTTTTTTGATATTCATGCTCCCGCCTCCTTATGCAAACCGGCGCTTTTCATATACGCGCACTGTAAGGAACAGGAATACGCCGCACATGGAAAGATAGTACACCGCGCTGGAAAAATCGAAAATGCCCATGGTAAAGTTGGAATACCGGCTGTAAATGGAAATCCAGTCTAAAATCTGCCGCAGCACAAAGTTATCCAGAATCCCGTTCAGCATGGCAAGCATCACAAGACCGCACAGAACGCCAATGGTTGTCACAGCGGCAGTAAACTGATTCTCCGTAAGGGAGGAGAGAAACATACCAATGGCGATGAAGCAGATTCCAATGAGGATCATGCCTACGGTACAGCCAAGGACTCTGCCCCAGTTGGGATCCCCGAACATGCCAAGGGTTACGAAAAAGAGAGATGAAACGGCTACCGTACCCAGAAACAGGGTGAACGCGGCGAGAAACTTTGCCAGCACCAGACTCCACAGACTGATGGGCGCAGTGAGCAGTAGCTGTTCCGTTTTGCTGCGTTTTTCCTCTGCAAAGGATCGCATAGTCAGCAGAGGAATAAGGACGATATAAGCGATCATTAAAATCTGAAAATACAGGGATACATCTGTGGACTGGACCTGCAATGTGGTCAGACTGAATATAAACCCGGCGGCGCAAAGAAAAATCGCCATGAAAATATAGCCTGCCGGTGTTGTAAAATAGGCGCGCATTTCA
The DNA here is from genome assembly GCA_947652805.1 of uncultured Clostridia bacterium. GTDB lineage: Bacteria > Bacillota > Clostridia > Oscillospirales > CAG-272 > Avispirillum. The sequence continues at coordinate 3,503 of CANTEM010000015.1, forward strand.
CGCTTGTAAATAGCAAACATGTAAATCTCCTGCCTTTTCTGTCATTTGCGTTTTTTATTGGGCTGCACGCCCTCGGTCAGCTTCAGGAACACGTCTTCCAGAGAATATCCCTCCTGCTCCATACCGACCACAGGCCACTCCCGCTGCGCCATTGCGAAAAACACGCCTTTGCGCACATCTGCACCGGGAGCAGATTCTACAAAATAGGAAAAGCTGTCCCGCTCTCTGTCACCTGTAGCCGCGACGCTGATCACCTCCGGCACAGCCCGCAGCGCCTCCAGCACTTCCCGCTGGGGACCGCAGACGCTTACCCGGATCCGGGTATTCTGCTGAATGGTGCGGCTGATGCTGTCCGTCTTTTCATCGCAAAGCACCTTGCCCCCGTCCAGGATCACAACTCGGTCGCAAACCGCCTGCACCTCCGACAAAATATGGGAGGACAAAATCACCGTATGCTCTCTGCCCAGGGTGCGGATCAGATTGCGCACCTCAATAATCTGTTTCGGATCCAGTCCCACGGTAGGCTCGTCAAAAACAAGCACCTTCGGATTGCCCACAAGCGCCTGTGCAATACCAAGGCGCTGTCTGTAGCCGGTAGACAGATTTTTAATGATCCGCCGGCGTGCGTCGTACAGGCGGGTCACCCGGCAGATTTCCTCCAAATGGGCGTCCCGGTTATAGTCGCACTGCTTTAAGTCATAGACAAACCGCAGGTATTCCTCCACCCGCATATCTCCATAGAGGGGCGGCGTTTCCGGCAAAAAGCCGATCCGTTTTTTCGCCTCTCCGGGCTGTTCCAGAATATCCTTGCCGTCTATTTTTACGGTGCCTGCGTTGGCAGACAGATATCCTGTCATAATATTCATGGCGGTGGATTTTCCAGCCCCGTTGGGACCCAGCAGTCCCAGAATTTCCCGCTCGCCTACAGTAAAACTCACGTCGTCCAGAGCAAGGTTTGTCCCGTAGGATTTTACAAGATGTGAAACCTCAATCATTGATCCACTACTCCCCTCCGGCGTGCCGCCGGAATAATATAATTCTATTGTAGCATATTGTTCTGCCGCAACTATAAATAAACTATTAAATTTTTTTCGTATATCCGCGGATTTCGTCTATATAATAGGGCAGTGCTGTTTCAAAATCCACGCCATACCAGCGCCGGTCGGCTGCCGCCGCCCAGCAGGCGGCGCTACGGGAGGTAAACTCCACCGCAAGAGAAAGGGCGTCGTCCAGGCACATCCCGGCGGCAAGAGCGCCCACACAGGCGGAAGCGAACACGTCCCCCGTTCCGTGGAGGGGCTGGCTTGTCCGCACCCGCTCCCCGTAATAGGAAAAGGCAGTGCCGTCCCGTCCATCATATTTCAGAACCCCCAGCTTGTCCTCCGCTCCGGCAGGAGACACGCCGGTGAGCACGGCGCACTTTGCACCCCGATCGCACAAGCGGCGGAGCATGTCAACAAGCTGCTCCTGGGAAAGATCCTCCCGGTAGGGCTCGTCCAGCAGGGCGCAAGCCTCCGTCAGATTCGGTACGATCACATCTGCGCGAGCGCACAGATCTGCCATATATCCTGGGAAGGTGGTATGAAATCCGGTATACAGTCTGCCGAAATCCCCCATAACAGGGTCCACAAACACCGTTTTTCCTCCCTGGGGCAGACGATCCAGAAACCGGGACACAGTGCCGGTCTGCTCCGGGGAAGCAAGATATCCGGTATACACAAAGTCAAAAGTGATCCCTTCCTGCTCCCAGGAAGCAAAAATTTCCTCCATGTCCGCAGACAGATCCCGTTTGTATATATGGGTAAAGGCAGTGTGGGCAGAGAGCACCGCAGTAGGCAGTACCGCCGCTTCTGCGCCGGCGGCGCTGATAATCGGCAGCGCCACTCCAAGGGAACACTTGCCCACACAGGATATATCCTGCACGGTCAAAACACGTTTCATAAGCTTTTTACACTTTCCTATCTTTATGCAAGTATATGTAAATGCTCCAGCACAATTTTTATACCGATCAGAATCAAAACCACGCCGCCGGAGATCTTTGCACCTCTGAGGAACCGGTTTCCAAACCGGCTTCCGATGAGCACGCCTGCCATAGACAAAATAAACGTAACCAGTCCGATTACCAGCACGCATCCCCATATGTTGCATTCCTCTGCAATCATGGAAAACGCCACGCCCATTGCCAGCGCGTCTATACTGGTAGCAAGGGCGGGCAAAAACATCCCTTGGGGGACTGCGCAGCTTTCCCCCTCCCGGACGGCATCCAGAATCATGTTGCCGCCGATGAGGGTAAGCAGAGCACAGGCGATCCAGTGATCATAGGCTTCGATATACTGGAGGAACTGTGCGCCCAAAAGCCAGCCGGCGAGGGGCATCAATGCCTGAAACACGCCGAACCACAGGCCCGCGCGGCACGCGTCTCCTACAGTGATTTTTCCGATAGACAGTCCTTTGCACACAGACACGGCAAAAGCATCCATAGCAAGGCTGAGGGCGATAAGCAAAAGTTCTCCGATTCCCATATTGTATCCATTCCTGTCCGTTTACTGTACTATAATGTACGAGAAACCGGTACAGAAAATGCATAACCGGGAAGGAGAGACTCGGGTACGGTATAAGGCTCCCTTTTGTTGGAACTGTGAAGCACCTTTACTCAAAGGCTCCCTTGTGTAAAGGGAGCTGTCGCGATAGCGACTGAGGGATTGTCCTTGCTATCATTTTAGATAATCTACAAATCGGCAGTATTACAATCCCTCAGTCTCCGCTACGCGGAGCCAGCCCCCTTTGCACAAGGGGGCCTTTGTTTCCGGGAGGAGGCTTACAATGTTTGTGCAGGCTGTTCATCCTTCCGTGCTTCTACCATATGAATGGGGAAGCCCTTCGCGGTAAAATTGCGCTCATATTCTGTCATAATATTTTTCGCCGCACGTTCGCTGTTGTGGAGATCGTGGGTTACAAAAGTTACTGTAAAGGGAGAGTTCTCCAGCATTTCCAGAGAATATGCAAACAAACCGGCATTGTCCGTTTTAAACCGGAAGTATCCGCCGGGCTGAAGCAGACACAGATACCGCTCCAGAAAGTCCGGGTGAGTCAGTCTGCGGCGGGCATGTCCCTTTTTCGGCCAGGGATCGCTGAAATTGGCATAAATAGATTCAAAGGTCTCCGCCGGGAAATACTCGGTCAGTCCCTGGGCTTCCATAGGCATAAACCGCACGTTTCCCCGCATAGGGAGAGGAATATCCCACAGGGTATCCTTATACACCGCACCCTCCGGCGTTTCCCACCCCCCTTGGGGGTGGGGTTTTCCAAGACCCCTGTCCACAGCGTATTTTTCCATAGCAATCACTGCCACGTCGGCGCAGCGTTCCATGGCAAGATAATTGTAGTCCGGCTCCTGCCGGGACAGGCCCCGGACAAAATCTCCCTTGCCGCATCCGATTTCCAGACGGAGGGGGAGATCCTTTTCAAAAGTGAACGATACCCGTCCGCCGTCGGCGGGGGCAGATACGGTCAGTGCGGACAAAACGGAAAGTCTTTCCCGTCCCCGCGGTTTTTTTCGCATTCTCATATTGCAAAGTATCCTGCTTTTTGTTAGAATAAGTACATTGGCAAATATTTTACAGAAAATATTTGCACTTGCTGGATAGAGTATAGCATAAATAAGCCAAAAAATCCAGACCAAACGGCAGATTTTGGCAAGGTGCATACCTGTCCCGCCCCCGGCATACAAATAAAAAGAAACGTTGGGGCAAAGTCCGCACAAAAAGGAGGGCTTTCGTTTGAATATTGATACATTTTCCGCCGGACTGATCCAGTCGCTGACAGCGCGGGGAATTGACCGGCAAACTGCATCGGAGTATACGGGAACCCTCATTCGCACTTTAACGGAAGAGGACCTGCGGGAAATTGCAGGATACCGAACCGGGGATGATTTCGCAGCGCTGTCTGAAAGCATGGCAAAATTGATCCGGGAAAAAAGCGCACCCAAAGCCGCTGCAAAACCGGATATGAATACAAAAGTGATTCATACAGAACCGGTGCGTCCCACAGATGTGGGCACCCACCGCCCGCTGGGCGGGGATATGGAGCAAACCAAAACCGGTATTGCGCCGGTGCAGCCGGAAAAGGCAGCGCCGGTGCGGCACTCTTCCGATGCAATGGAGCACACAAAAATCGGCGTGCCGGTACAGGAGAGAGAGGCGCACTCTCTTTGGGAAGAAGAAAGTACCCGGCAGGGATTTGTCCCTCTGACGGGGCGGAGCAAGGCAATTTTCTGGGGATCGGTGATTCTGACTCTTCCTCTGACTGTCACCTTTGGCGCCTTGCTGCTGTTTATATTTGTGTTGTGCTTTGTGACCGTATGCGCGCTGATTGCCGCCAGCTTTCTGCTCATCGGCGGAGAGGTCGTGGCAGGAACCGCCGGTCTTTTGGTAGGTGTGATCTATGGAATCATACAAATCTGCACCACCTCGGCAGGCATCGGCATCTATGAAATCGGGCTGGGAATTATCTGCGGCGGCGCAGCGCTGGCGCTGGGTGTTCTGACCTATCATTTAGCCGTGCAGGGACTGCCTTACATACTCCGGCAGGAGCTTTTATTCGGGCGGTATTTCCTGCGGCAGGTAAAGCCCATGATCAACCGATGGAGAGAGGGGTGTAAGTCTGAAAGATGAGAATTTATAAAATCCAAAGTCTGCTGCTTTCAGACCCGATTTGCGCCTTGCAGCTTACGATGATCAGCCCCATTTCGCCGTTGGCGAAACCGGCGCAAATCCGGAGAAAGGCAGGAGCATCCTTATGAAACGCAGATCCAATCTCTTTCTCATGGTTGCCGCCGTATTGGTAGGCGTTGGACTGATCACCTGTCTGATCGGCGCAGGCGTCAGCAGCGCCGCAGGAGACCCCCTGTTTTCTTCCTCCTTAGAAGAAGGAAAGGGGTATCGGTATCCCTTTGACGGCAGCAAAATTGACAAAATCAAGCTGGACGTGGCAGACGCAAAAATCCAAATCGTTGGCGGGGCTGAAGAATCTTATATAGAAATCCTTCATTTTAATGAAAATCTGTATTCCTTTTCTATGAGCAAATCTCTGATCAGCTTCAAGGAATCCCCGGATGTTTCCTCTGTTCTCCGGTTCTGGGAAAGCGGCTTTACCTTCAAGGGCATGCGGTATATTTTACGGCTGTCTCCCAAAAAAGGAGAAAAGGCAATCAACATTCATCTGACAGACGATGACTTCGTAAAGTGTCTGGAAATAAAAAGCAACACAGGCAACATTTCTGTTTCGGATATAAGCACGGACACAGACTATATTTTCACCATGGAAAGCGGATCGGTGAAAATGGAAAACGTCACCACCGGGTCCGCCCTCAACATTACATCTACAGGAACACAGCCCTGTACTGTTGAACTGGAAGGCACATCCGCCCGGCTTCTTACGCTGGATCTGATGCAGGGAGATGTGCAGGCAAAGGCGTTATCTGCACTGACCAGCAAGATTGACGTTGTTCACGGCAGTGTGGATCTGGACTACATTCCCAGGAAGGAACTGTTTACCATAGCGGTAAATACCAAGGGAAAGCTGTCTGTAAATGAAGTAAATTATATTGATACATACCAGTATACAACCAAAGAAAAAGACGCAAAGCCAGGTGAGGATGAAGAAATACCAGAGGAAGAAACCCTCACAATCACCTGTAAGGACGCAGCTGTATATCTGTTTGCAGCTACCCTGCCGGCAGACGTACAAAAAACAAAATAAACAGAAAGGCAAAAGAAGTTTCATATGGAATACACTTACAAATTGAAAGGCGTGTGCGCCTCAGAGGTTTCATTTGAATTGGAAGAGGACGGAACAATCAAAAACGTCCGGTTCACCGGCGGCTGCAACGGCAACCTGAAAGCCGTAGGCAAGCTGACGGAAGGAATGGACGCAGAGAAGGTTGCACAGATTCTTGCAGGAAATATCTGTGGACACAAGCAGACGTCCTGCGCAGACCAGCTTGCACGCTCCATCCGTGCAGCTCTTGCTGAGAAGTAATACTGCACAAGTTAAAAATTATAAACATTTTAAAAAATACAGGAGGACAGCGCAAGCTGAAACTACAACCCATGTTTATTGTAAAAGACCAGAAAAATCCCGCAAGGGAGTACGAAATCACCAGTGTGGACGAGGGGATTTTCCATGTCCGCGTTTCTGCGGACGGAAACTACTGCGAAACACTGCTGACCCGCTACAACATCCTCAAGGAAAACGGAACCGATACCGGTGCAGCCGTATCCGGCAGCACCGTAACACAGGGAGGCTTTTCCCTGACCGTCACGCCGGACGGCGCACTCCAGGTAGAAGGAACCCGGGAACCCCTTGTATTCCATTTTGACGGATATGAAGGCAAACCCTACCAGAACAAGGGTTTTACATTGCAGATCGACCTGCACAAAAACGAACGCTTGTACGGTCTGGGAGATGAATCCAGAAAAAATATTTCCCGCCGCAACTCCGTTGCCCGGCTGGATATCCGCAACATCGCTTCCTATGGCCCAATCCCCTATATCATGTCTATGAACGGCTGGGGCATGCTGCTCAACTCCACCTATGCGTCTGTCTTTGACATGGATACGGACTGTCCCGATCAGGTGAAAATCACCACCCACAAGGGTATGATCGACTTCTACCTGTTCCTGCCCCAGTCCGGCTCCCTTGCAGATATCCTTGCGCTCCACGGCAAAATTGCGGGAACCCCTGTCATGCTTCCGAAATTTGCTTACGGATATACTTTCGTACTCAACGAGCAGACCAACGCAAGGGAAATGCTGTACGACTGCCTGAACTTCCGCAGAGAGGATATCTCCTGCGATATGGTAGGTCTGGAGCCTCAGTGGATGAGCCGGAAATACGACACCAGCGTGGACAAAAAGCTGGATGAGGATCGGTTCTATATTCCCGGATGGCTGCCGGATGACCAAAGCGGTCCGGAAACCTTCTTCTATTCTCTGCGGGAAATGGGCTTCCGTCTCAGCCTGTGGCTGTGCCAGAACTACGACCTGCTCTTTGAAGAAGAACGGCAGTTGGGCGAACGGATGAAGGAGCTGGGCAAGGAATATACCTTTGAAGGCGCTTCTATTCTGGATGAGCATCTTGCCTGCCCCCTGTATATGGACGGACTGACCAAGCGGGATCAGCCCTGGTTCGAGCATCTGAAGAAATTCTGCGACAACGGCGCGGAAGCCTTCAAGCTGGACGGTGCGTTCCAGGTAAACGATCACCCCGACCGGCTATGGGGCGGCAAATATTTTGATGATGAAGTGCACAACGTATATCCCGTACTGTACGTAAAGCAGATGAAAGAAGGATATGCAAACCACACAGGTCGCCGAGCAATGATTTACACCCCCTGCGTTTATGCAGGCACCCAGCAGTATGCGGCATCCTGGGCAGGCGACACCGGTGGCGGATTCGATACCGTGGTTGCAATGCTCAACTACGGTCTGTCCGGTCACTCCAACGTAACCTGCGATATGGACATCACCTCGCTGGAAGGCATCCACTACGGATTCCTGTCTCCCTGGACTCAGCAGCTTGGCTGGCGCAACTGGAACCTGCCTTGGTTCATGCGGGATGAAGTGCTGGAAGCAGTGCGGTATTATTCTCATCTGCGCAGCGAGCTGTTCCCCTATATTTATTCTATGGCGCATCTGGCTGCAAAAACCTCCATGCCTCTTGCCCGGGCACTGCCCCTGATGTATCCGGACAATCCGGAATACGACCACGTTGCAAACACCTACATGTTCGGCGACAGTCTGCTGGTAGCCGTATTTGATATGCAGGTAACCCTGCCGGCAGGACAGTGGATCGACTATTTCACCGGCGAGGTATATGAAGGCGGTCAGGTTATTCAGTACAAGATTCCCAAGGGACGGGGCGGTGCGCTGATGGTGAAAGCAGGCAGTGTGCTGTGCACCATGGCATATCAGAGATATCTCCATGAGACGATCCCGGACACATACTGCGTGCAGGTATATCCCGGTGCAGACGCTTCCTTTACTCTGTGTGAAGACGACGGTTACACCTACGATTATAAAGACGGCAAAATGGCGACTACAGTGATCGCTATGGAAAACAGCACCGTAAATGCATTTGATTTGGTGATCAACCCGCGGCAGGGCAGCTTTGAAGGACGTGCGAAGGATGAAAATTCCAAGCCCTCTGATCCTTCCGTTCCGGGTATGGGCGAAGTCACCGGATTCCAGGCGCGCATTTTCGGCGGCGCAAAAGCAGTTACCCTGAATGGCAAAGCTGTCGCAATCCGGGAAGAGGATGGCTTCTGCGTATTTGACGTTCCGAAAGAACTGCATGCAGCAAGCAAGCTGGTATATCATATTACTCTGTGAAACAAAAAAGCCCCCCTTGTGCAAAGGGGGGCTTTTTTGTTTGGTTGGACCCCACACAAGGGATCCTTTTTGCGTTTAATGAGAAAGGAAGCCTTTTTGTTCAGCCGATTCTCTCGCAAATTTCCTCTGCGAGTTCCTCTGTGGGGCGCATCTGTCCCTGCTTGTCCACAGAAACGACCACTGCATCCGGATACCTCTTGAACCAGGTGATCTGCCGCTTTGCATATCTACGGGTATTCCGGCAGATCTCCTCCACTACCTGTTCCAAAGTATACGCGCCGGAAAAATACGGCAGAAATTCCTTGTATCCGATCGCCTGAAATGCCGGCTTGTCCTCCTGAAGCAGCCCCGCCTCATACAGCCCGGTCACTTCCCGGAGTAGTCCCGCCTGCATCATTCCTTCTACACGGCGGTCGATCCGCTCATATAAAAGCTCTCTGGACTGGAAGGAAAGCACGATCCTTGTACAGTCGTACTTTGCGTCTGCCGCCGGAGTAAGTCCATCATACCTGGACTTGGGAATCCCAGTCGTTTCGTATATTTCCAACGCCCGGATCACCCGGCGCACATTATTGGGATGAATCGCCGCTGCGGACGCCGGATCCACCGCTGCAAGGAGTCCATGAAGGGCGTCCGCCCCCTGCTCCCGGGCAACCGCCTCAAAGCATGCCCGGACAGCAGGATTTTTTGTGCTGTCGGACAAACCGTTTCCATACAAAACGGCATCCAGATACAATCCCGTTCCGCCGCAAAATATGGGAACCCGCCCCCGGGCAAGCACATCCTCCACGACAGGCACTGCCATTTCAGCATAGTCCGCACAGGAAAAATCCTCCGTGGGCGGTACTGCTGCAATCATATGATGAGGGGTTCCCTCCATTTCCGCTTGAGTTGGCGCGGCAGTTCCAATCGTCATTCCCATATAAATCTGCATGGAATCATTGGAGATTACCTCACCCTCCAACCGGTGTGCAAGAGAGACAGCCAGCGCTGTTTTTCCGGACGCAGTAGGACCTGCGACTGCAAATAGTTTCTTTTTTTGTTCCATAGGATCCTTCTCTACATTTCAAATAACTTTATTTGTATGCCCTGTTCTCTGTTTTTACCTATATGCACCGTTTCCTTGTTGACCAGTTCCGGGGCAACATCATCTAAAAAGTCGGAAGGCTCCCGGGAGGATGTAAGAATCAACGCTTCTTTGGCCCTGGTAAGACCCACGTAAAACAGACGGCGTTCTTCCTCTTCATCCGAAGAATTTTTCCCGCCTGCAAAGGGGATCCATCCTTTTCTTGCCCCATAGATCATCACCACCGGAAATTCCAGTCCTTTTGATCCATGAAGGGTCATCAATGTAACTGCACCTGCCGTATACTGCTTTCCCCCGCAGCGCTTCAGGTCGCTTTCAGTTCCTGTTTCCAAAGCTTCCAGAAAATCCGGCATCTTCCGATAAAATACCGATGTTTGATACAGCTTCTGTATTTCCTGTTTCTGCTCCAGCTTCAGGTCCCGGATCCATTCCTCTAAAAGCTTCTGCGGTTTTTTTCGCTTTATCTGCGGTGCATACTTTTCCGTCATCGCTTCATAGGAATCAATCACTGCACGTTCCGATTCCGGATTCCACAACAGCATCCGTGCCGTCTGGGCGGCAAGCTGGTCCTCAGGCTGCATCAGGGCTTTGAAAAAGCATATTGTCCCCCGCACGGCCGCATCTTGCAGGAACGTCTCTCTCCCTGTCACCACATAGGGGATCCCTTCCTTTTTCAAGCATTCTTCCAGAAGCGCGGCTTGACGGTGGGTGCGATACAGCACAGCAATATCCTCAAAGCCCCAAGCGGTTCCATCCTTTGCAGGAAAGAGCTCCTGCGCCTCCAGCATCCCGATTCCTCCGGCAAGACGGTTGATCTCTTTTGCCACAAAAATGGCTTCCGCCCGTTCACTGTCTGTCTCTATCATCCGAACCGGCGCACCGTTTGGTCTATTTGGATGCAAGCTTCTTATCCCACCCGGATTTTTAGAAATCACTTCAGAAGCAATTGCCAGAACCTGGGGCGTCGAGCGGTAATTTTCCTCCAAAACAATTTGGCATACCCCTTGAAAATCCTCTGTAAGCTTCCGGAAGCATCCAGCGTCAGCTCCACGGAACCCGTAGATTGCCTGATCCTGGACTCCAAAATCGGTCCTTCTTTCAAAAAGGCTAAGTCACGCTGTTACCGGG
>CANTEM010000016.1 GCA_947652805.1 uncultured Clostridia bacterium
TCTGCGTCCCGAATGGTAGAAAGCCGGTGCGCTACGATAAAGGAGGTGCGTCCCTCCATCATTTTCGCAAACGCATCCTGAATTTTCATTTCCGTTCGGGTATCAATGGAGCTGGTTGCCTCATCCAGAATCAGCATAGGGGGCAGACTGAGCATAATTCTGGAAATACACAATAGCTGCCGCTGTCCCTGGGATAAGCTGCTTCCCTCTCCGATCACGGTATCATACCCCCGGGGCAGTCGCTTGATAAAGCTGTGGGCATGGCTCGCTTTGGCAGCGGCAACGATATCCGCATCCTCCGCGTCAGGACGACCGAACGCGATATTCTCCCGCACTGTGCCGCTGCACAGCCATGTATCCTGCAACACCATACCATAATTTTTCCGCAGACTGTGCCGTCGGATCTCCTGAATATTCTCGCCATCCACGCAAATCCGTCCTGCGTCTGTATCATAAAAACGCATGAGCAAATTGATCAGCGTTGTCTTGCCGCAGCCGGTAGGACCTACAATAGCGATTCTTTGCCCGGCAGACACCTGCAAATTGAAGTCTTCTATCAACGTCTTGTTTTTGTCATAGGAAAAATCCACATGTTCCAGCGTCACATTGCCGCGGACATCCGTCAGGCACGCCTGCCCTTCACCAGACTGTTCCTCCTCGTCCAGCAGTTCAAACACTCTGCCTGCACAGGCAAGGGCATTCTGAAGTTCCGTTACCACACCGGAAATTTCATTAAAAGGCTTGGCGTACTGCACCGCATAAGAAAGCAGACACGACAGTGCGCCGATGGTCATTCCGCCGGAAATCGCCGACAGCGCCCCCAGAAAAACTACCACAGCATATACGATATTGCTGATCAGCCTGGTTGTAGGATTTACCAGCGCGGAGAAAAACAGTGCCCGAACAGAGCATGCCTGTAATTCCTCGTTAATCTTATCAAACCGCCTTTGATTTTCCCCTTCCCGGTTAAATGCCTTTACAATTTTCTGGTGTTCGATCATCTCACCGACAAAGCCTGTCTGTTCCCCACGCACCTCTGACTGCACACGGAACATGCTGTACGTTCTCGTTGCAATAAAACGGGCTACAAACAGGGATAAGGGCGTGAGCAAAATCACCGCAGCCGCTACCTGCCAGTGAATGCGGATCATAAATCCAACCGTTCCCAGAATGGTGATCACCCCGGTGAAAAGCTGGGTAAATCCCATAAGCAGACCGTCGCAGAACTGATCTACATCGGTGATTACGCGACTCACCGTATCCCCCTGGGGGTGCGCATCCAAATAGGAAAAGGGTAGTTTTTGTATTTTGGCAATTGCCGCATTCCGAATATCCTGGGCTATGCTGTAGGTGATCCGGTTGTTTACAATGTTCATAAGCCACTGCACCAAGGCGGTGACTGCAACAATCCCGCCTGCACAAAGCAGGATAGAAAAAAGTCCGTCAAAGTCTACCGCCCCCGCACCTGCAACAGCGTCAATTGCGTCTCCGAACAGCACAGGTAAATACAGCGTCAGGGCCACGCTGACGGCGGCAAGAAGAATCGTACATAAAAACAGCCACACTGTTAAGCGGTTACATCAAGGACTGCATGGATGAAGCAAAGAAGAATCGTACATAAAACCAGCCACTTATAACCGCCGATATACTGGATCACACGGGAAAGGGTTCCTTTATTTTTTATCTTTTTCATGCCGTCGCCTCCTCGCTTCCAAACTGTGACTGATAAATTTCCCGATAAATCTCACAGTCGGCAAGCAGCTTTTCATGGGTTCCCTTTCCAGCAATCGCACCGTCCTCCAAAACGAGAATCTGATCTGCATGCATCACAGAGGACGCACGCTGGGAAACAACAAACACAAGGGGTTTAGGCGAAAGCGTGCAAATCGCTCCCCGCAGCGCTGCTTCTGTAGCATGATCCAAAGCAGAAGCGCTGTCGTCCAGAATCAGAATTCGGGGAGTCTGCACCAGGGCGCGGGCAATGGTCAGCCGCTGCCGCTGTCCGCCGGAGAAGTTGCGCCCCCCCTGCTCCACGACAGCGTCCAAACCGCCCTTATCCCGCACGACCTGATCAGCCTGTGCAATCTCCAAGGCCTTCCAGATCGCTGCGTCATCCGCATGGGGATTTCCCCATAGCATATTATCCCGGATTGTGCCGGAAAACAGCACTGCCTTTTGAGGCACAACCCCTATTTGCTGGCGCAGCTGTGCGGGATCCCACTGATCTGTGGGGATGCCGTCTACCAGCACCTGCCCTTCTCTTGGAAGATAAAATCCCGGAATCAGATTCATAAGGCTTGTTTTTCCACTGCCGGTTCCGCCGATCACACCGATCATCTCTCCCTCCCGTGCAGTAAAGGAAATCCCCGACAGACTATCCTCCCCTGCACCTGCATATCGAAGAGATACATCCGTAAAGCGAACGTCGAGTTCATCTGATACTGCACAGATTTTGCCCGAGACTGCGGGCGTATCCGGCTCCACTGCAAGGGTTTCTTCTATCCGTGCGGCGCTTGCAAAAGACTTGGTGATCATCACGATCATATTTGCCATTTTCACAAGCTCCACAAGAATCTGGGACATGTAATTATACAGGGCGATCACCGCACCGGTCGTTATGATCCCAGCGTGCACCTGTCCTGCGCCAACCCAAAGAAGGGCGATAATCCCCAAATTGATGACCACATAGGTCAGGGGATTCATAAGGGCGGAAATTCTGCCTACCGCTTTCTGCATAAACAAAAGTGCTTTGTTCTTTTCCACAAAAGCCCTTTCTTCCCGCCCCTCGGCGCAGAAGGCACGGATTACCCGTACGCCGCTGAGATTCTCCCGGGTTGCGCCAAGCACGCCTTCCAACCTGCGCTGTACCTTATCATATAAAGGGATACTTACAAGAATAATTGCAAACACCACAACGGACAATGCAGGAATCACAATTACAAAGGTTACAGCGGAATGGGGATCCACCACAAACGCCATGACCGCCGCACCGAACACAATAAACGGTGAACGCAAAAACAGACGCAGCATCATGTTTACTCCATTCTGCACCGTATTGATATCGCTGGTCATACGGGTAATCAGCGCCGAGGTTCCCAGGGTGTCCAATTGAGAATAAGAAAACTGCTGCACTCGGGCAAAAAGTGCGTGGCGCAGCTTGGTCGCAAATCCGACAGCCGCCACAGCGGAAAAATACTGGGCTGTTACGGAAAATACAAGTCCTGCCACAGCCAGCCCCACCAATAAAAGACACCGAAGGAGCACTGCGTTCCAGTCTCCCTGACGGATGCCGCCGTCAATAATTCCTGCAACTACGATTGGCACCGCCAATTCAAACACAGCTTCCACCAGCTTGAAAAGAGGACCAAGCACCGTTTCTTTTTCATATCCTTTTAAGTATTTCAGTAGTTTCTTCATAATCCGCCCTGCTCATATGCAAATTCCCTTTTATTATAATCTTTCCCAATTTATAAGTCAATGACTCCCACTCCTGAAATTTACATACCGCACGTACAAAGTAAATGTATTCTGTTGTATGTTATAGTAAAGTATGCTATTATAAGGATTAGATAGAGACAAAGTATGGAAGTGAACGGAGATTATATAATGAAACAGGCAGAATCCTGCACAAATAAAAAAAGCCATACAGAGTATGCGCAGGAAAATATCGAATTTACACTGATCCGCGCGAACCGCAAATCTATCGGCATTCGTGTCAGCGACACAGGGGAAATTATTGTGCGCGCACCCCAGCGCACCCCGCTTTCAGAAATTGAAGCCGTGCTCCAAAAGCACATGGACTGGATTGAGAAAAATCAGAAAAGGGCAGAAAATCGGCAGGTATGGTATGACTGCTTGGATCAGGAGCAAACTGAACAGCTTCGGCAGCTTGCCAAGGTACGGCTCACCAGAAAAACTGCACATTTTGCAGCAATTATGGGGCTGACTTACGATAAAATCACCATCACCCGTGCAAAAAAACGCCTTGGATCCTGTAGTACCAAAGGCAGTATCTGCTATTCTTTGTATCTGCTTCTGTATCCGGACGCAGCGATTGATTATGTAGTGGTGCATGAGCTTGCACATTTGGCACAGCCCAATCATTCCAAGCAGTTTTATGAGGTGATAGAACAATTTCTCCCGGACTGGGAAGAACGGCGCAGTCTGCTGCAGCCGGAGTATATGCACAATCCCCTGGCGCATGATTGATAATTTGTAATATTCTAAAAGGCTCCTTATACTGGAGCTTGCAAATTGAATTCTCGAGCATATCAAAAAATAATATAAAAGGCCCCCTTGTGCAAAGGGGGCTGTCAACATAGTTGACTGGGGGCTTGTTTTGCTATCATTTTGCACTATCTGCAAATCGAGAGTCCAACTCATACAATCCCTCCGTCACAGCAAAGCTGTGACACCTCCCCTTGCACAGGGGAGGCTTTTTTATATACAAAAAATCACAGCAGTTCTCCTCACAAAGAGCAACCGCAATTATCGTTTATTCCTCGTCTTCATCCCGCGCCCCACGCTTTTGCGCAAGCTGGGCGCGAATCATCATATCCTTAACCTTCATCAGCCTGGTCTGAGCGCCTCTTTCATTTTCGTCCAATTTCATGGAAATCGTTTTCACGCCCGCTTCATACTGGGGAATCATGATATATTCCAGTGCATTGACTCTGCGGCGTGTTTTTTCTATTTCATCACACAAAAGCGTTGCTGTTTTCTCCAACTGCGCCAGATGTACAAGCTGTGCGGACGCGGCGCAAATCTGCTCCACTGCCCCGTCCAACTCTCCCGAGGTGAATGCATAGCCGTAGCCTGCCCCGCCAGTGTCAGAAGCCCGTGCGGCTTCGTATTGAAATACCGGCACGTTCACGCTCATAATATTTTTTCGTCCCACCGTCAGTTCTCCCTGCACACCCGGCAGCATCAGCGCTTCCGTCATCATCCGGGGATCCATCAGCGCCGCCGCAGATTCAAAGCTGGTGTAAACGCTTCCAAGCTGTATACACAGTTCTTCCCGCAGCGTCTTTGCTTCCCGTACCACGTCCAGAAACTGCCGCATCAGCTCATCCCGTTTATCCTTCAGAAGCTTGTGCCCGCGGCGGGCAGTGGCAAGTCTGCCCTTCAGCTTCTTCAGTTCCATTCTGGTGGGATTGACCTTGATCTCCGCCATAGTTATGACCATGCCTTTCTGCGGCCGTCTATTCTTCTACCGGCCAGTATTTATCCAAAAGCTGGGGCTTGATCCGCTTCATTTCGCTTCTCGGTAAAATGCGCAGCAGGGACCAGCCCAAATCCAATGTTTCTTCAATAGTGCGGTTCTCATAAAAGCCTTGATTGATATACTGCTCCTCAAATGCATCGGAGAATTTTGCATACAGGCGTTCCACAGGGGTCAGCGCCGCTTCGCCCAGCACCACCATCAGTTCTTTTGCATCTTTTCCTCTCGCATAGCTGAAAAACAGCTGGTTCATAGTATCTGCATGATCCTCACGGGTCTTTCCCTTTCCGATTCCCTTATCCTTGAGTCTGGACAAAGAAGGAAGCACATCTACCGGCGGCAGGTATCCTTTCCGGTATATTTCTCTGGACAAAATAATCTGCCCTTCTGTAATATATCCGGTAAGGTCCGGGATCGGATGGGTTTTGTCATCCTCAGGCATTGTCAGAATCGGGATCATGGTTATGGAGCCCTCGCTGCCCATTTTCCGTCCCGCACGTTCATACATCGTTGCAAGGTCTGTATATAAATATCCGGGATATCCGCGCCGTCCGGGTACCTCTTTGCGGGCTGCGGACACTTCGCGCAGCGCCTCCGCATAGTTGGTGATGTCGGTGATAATGACAAGGACATGCATATCGCAAGTATATGCAAGATACTCCGCCGCAGTCAGCGCCATACGGGGAGCGGTGATTCGCTCGATTGCCGGGTCGGACGCAAGATTCATGAACATGACGGTACGATCCAGTGCACCCGTTTTCTTAAAGTCGGATATAAAGAAGTCCGCTTCTTCAAAGGTGATCCCTACCGCTGCAAAAACTACCGCAAATTTGGTATCGTCTGTTACCCCACCGGTACGTACCTTTGCCTGACGGGCAATTTGTGCCGCCAGATTAGCGTGGGGCAGTCCGGAACCGGAGAAAATCGGCAGCTTCTGACCGCGCACCAGTGTGTTCAATCCGTCAATTGTGGAAATTCCCGTCTGAATAAATTCCGACGGATATCGTCTGGCAGCCGGATTGATCGGTGAACCGTTTACATCCGGCGTTGCTTCAGGCAGAATTTTCGGACCGCCGTCAATCGGCTCGCCCATGCCGGAAAACACCCGTCCCAGCATATCCCGGGAGACAGGCAATTGCACGCCATGTCCGGAAAAACGAACTTTGGAATTTGCAAGATTGATACCCGCAGAGTTTTCAAAAAGCTGCACCAAAACATTGGAGCCGTCTATTTCCAAAACTCTGCAGCGGCGCACCTCGCCGCTAGGCAGTTCGATCTCGCCCAGTTCATCATATTTTACACCGTCTACCTTTTTTACCAGCATCAGCGGGCCGGCAACTTCTTCAATGGTTTTATATTCGCGAATCATTCTCCGTCGCCCCCTTCCGCATTTTGTACAAGCGCATCTATCTGCCGGTCGATCTCCAAGCGGATCTGCGCGTACTGCTCTTCATACTGATCCGACGCAGCCGCTTTCGCGCGCCCGATCCGCTCCCGCACAGGCAGTTCAGAAATTTTCTGTATATCAGCACCCCGCGCAATTGCCGCAGCTGCTTTTTCTCTGAAATATAAAATTAGGGACGCTAATGCATATTGCTGCTGCATGGGTGTATAAGCATCTGTTTCGGAAAAGGCGTTCTGCTGCAAATAATCCTCCCGGATACTTTGCGCCGTCTCCAACGTGAGCCGATCTGTGGGAGATAGCGCGTCCATACCCACCAGTTTTACAATTTCATCCAGTTCCGCTTCCGCTTGAAGGAGTCGGGCAATCTCCCCTGCCTGCTCCGTCCAGTTGTGGTGTATATTTTCGGAAAACCAGCTTTCCAAACGGTCTTTATACAGAGAATAGGAATTGAGCCAGTTGATCGCCGGAAAATGACGGCGATATGCAAGGCTTGCATCCAGTCCCCAGAATACTTTTACAATGCGCAGTGTTGCCTGAGAAACCGGCTCGGAAATATCTCCGCCCTGGGGAGAAACGGCGCCGATTGCAGAAAGAGAGCCTCTGCGCCCGTCGCTGCCGGTGCAGACTACATCCCCTGCTCGCTCGTAAAACTGTGCAAGTCGGGAAGTAAGATATGCAGGATACCCCTCATCGCCGGGCATTTCCTCCAGTCGTCCGGACATTTCCCGAAGCGCCTCTGCCCAACGGGAAGTGGAATCCGCAATAACCGCTACAGAATACCCCATATCCCGGTAATATTCAGCAATGGTGATGCCTGTATAAATGGACGCTTCCCGTGCCGCAACCGGCATATCGGAGGTATTGGCAATGAGCACCGTCCGCTTCATCAGAGACTCGCCACTTCTGGGGTCGATGATTTCCGGGAACTCACCCAAAACGTCCGTCATTTCGTTACCGCGCTCGCCGCAGCCGATATATACAACCAAGTCTACATTGCTCCACTTGGCAAGCTGATGTTGTACTACTGTTTTCCCGCTTCCGAAAGGTCCCGGAACACATGCGGTTCCCCCTTTCGCAATCGGAAACAAGGTATCAATGATCCGCTGTCCGGTCACCATGGGTTCTCTGGGCGGCAGCTTTTCCTGATACGGACGGGCACGGCGCACCGGCCATTTCTGCATCAGCGTCAGGATATGCTCGCCACCTTCCGTATCCAATATACCGATCTGATCCGTTACGGTATACTCTCCGGAAAACAGCTCCCGCACTGTTCCCTGCACGCCGATAGGCACCATGATTTTATGCCGGATTACCTCTGTCTCGTCTACATATCCGAGGATATCTCCCTGGGCTACCTGGGTGCCTGCCTTTACTGCGGCATGGAACTTCCATTTTTTCTCCCGATCCAAAGAAGGCACAGATACGCCCCTGGTAATGTTGGAGCCATACTGCTCACACATCTTCTCCAAAGGGCGCTGAATTCCGTCATAAATATTGGTGACAATGCCCGGTCCAAGCTCCACAGACAGGGGCGCGCCGGTGGAGACCACCCGTTCTCCTCTGCCAAGTCCTGCTGTTTCCTCATATACCTGGATAGAAGCTCTGTCCCCATGCATTTCAATGATTTCACCGATGAGCTGATGCTCGCCGACATGCACCACATCAAACATATTGGCTTCCCGCATTCCCTCTGCAATTACAAGGGGACCTGAAATTTTAACAATTTTCCCTTCTGTCATACCTGCGACCATGCCTTTCTATGCACTTGCGTCTATTCTACATGTGTCAAATTTAGGTTGCACATGCTTAGTCCTTAAATATTATATCTGCGCCAACCGCGCGCTCCACAGCCCGCTTCAGCTGTGCCGTACCATATCCGCTGTCCGCATCGGGCAGGGTTACAATGGCAGGCAGCGTGTCTCCAGACATGCGGGCGATTTCTTCCTCGATCTCTCCCGCAAGGGCAGCCGTTATATAAAGGATCGCGCAGCCTTCATTTTTTCCTTTTTTCAGCGCCGCCAAAGCCCCGCGGGCATCTGATGCATCATAAACCGTAAACCCTGCCGCCATGAAGGACAGCACCTGGCTTCTCGGTCCTACGACTCCGATTTTATACATCTACCTCACGCAGCCTTTCTCTGATTTTATCTGCATCTGTGCCGGCACTGAATTTGGAGGCAATAATACGCCCATTGGTCAGCTCTGTTTCCCGGATCAGCAAATACCGCACGGCAATTTCCGGTCCGAACGGTTTGAACCGATAGGGCTGGCACACTGCGAGCACTGCTTCATCAAATATTTTCTCAACCGCGCTGATATCGGAAACGGCCACAGTTCGCCGTACTGCATCCCGTACGTGGCAGCCACTCAATATCTCGCTGATCCTGCTGATATCTGCACACCCGAATTCATCGTCCAGCAGTACAGGCAGTCCAACCTGTCCGCCGGGAACAAAAGCGCGCTTCATAAGGGCGCGTGTTGCTTCAGGCGAAACACCGCTGCGGCGGATCCGCAGGCAGGTAAGAATATTTGCAAAATCTGCCCACATACATACGATTTTCTGAATCAGTGGAACATTTCCGGCATTTGCCGCAGCAGACATATCTGCAAAGCATGCCTGATCCAACAGCAAATCTATACAGCGCACTTCTCCAGTTTTGGCATATTCCTGCCGCGCTGCTTCTGTCGCTTCCGTCATTGCAGGAGGAAGTCCCTGTGCAGTATCCTTTTGCAGATTTTCCTCCATTTGTGCAGCAGATACAGTCCCGCAGGTATAGAAATCCCGAAAAGAACGAATGCCCTGCACAGCGCATTTAAGTACCAGTTTGATGTTGGTACAGTCATATTTATACAAAAGAGGATCATATACAGATGCATCGGGGACAGCGCCGCGCATTTTTTCTACCGCATCGCTGAACGCCGCATCAAAAACGTGTTTTTCCTCCGATGGCACTGGAATTTGGAATACCTCTGCCACAGTCTGGTACAGCTGCCCGGCAGAAGACGCTTCCAGCATCCGCACAGTGCGTCCGGACGCCGTCCCGATCCCCTCGCCTGCCCGCAGAAAGGAGGAGGAAAACAGATATTCATTATCAGGGATCATCGCTGTAAAATCCTTTCTTTGGCGCTTTTATAAACTGCTTATCCGCGGACTGTCTCCGGCGGAAACAGAATACTTACAATTTTGGCTTCCATTTGCTCCCGCAGTCCGTTTACGACTGTTTCTACAGAACAATTGGACGCAATATCTCCATACCGCAGAATCAATCCTCCCCGGATCGGCGCATTTTCTTCTGCAAGTGTAAAATTTGTTTTTCCAAAGTCCGGCGAAACCCGCTTCATGAAGGTTTTCGCCGCTTTGATCACAAGGGGACCCAGTTCCTGGTCCTTTTCGCTGAGCACCAGCACAAACTCTCCATCGCAGGCTTCCTCTTCACCATATAGTTCCTGCAATTGCTGCACAGTCTGTAGCCGATCCACAGCGGCATCTGCCAAAAGATGCGCCAGAAATACGCAGTAGTCCTCCCTGGACAGATCATATAAGTAGTTTTCCGCCTCTGAAAAAGCCTTGGAAAGTATGCCTACCTTTGCAGCAAGCAAAATTTCCCGTTTCTTCATATCGGCAGTGGAATTTGCACGCTGGGCTGCCGCCGCTTCTTCCCGGGAAGCGCGTGCCTGAGCTGCTTCTATCACAGACTGGGCACGAGCGCTGGATTCCTGTTCAATTGTCTCGCATTCCCGACGCGCCGCATCCAGTATCTTTTCTGCCTCTTCCCGGGCGTCGGAGAGAATTTTATCTAAAATTTTATCTAAATTCTGCATCTTACCATGCCTTTCTATACGTATAAACCGATTCGGCACAAAAGCATTGAAGCACTGCTGCCTTACGGATTAAAGAACAGAATGGGGAGCATGGATACCAGAAGGGCAAAAATCGCATAGGTTTCTACCAGTGCGGCAGATGTAATCGCTTTCACGATCTGACCGTCTCTGCGGGATACAAGCCCAACGCCCGCAGCCGCTACTCTGCCCTGGGCAATTCCGGAGAAATATCCAACAATCGCAATGGGAAGGGCTGCTGCCAAAAGATACATGCCCTGTGCAAATTCCAGATCTACCTCTCCGCCGAACAAACCGATTTTCATGAGAATCAGAAACGCAGTTACCAAACCGTAAATACCCTGGGTACCAGGAAGCGCCTGCAAAAGCAGCGCCTGCCCGAACTTGGACGGATCGTCCGCCAGCATGCCGGAAGCCGCTTCGCCTACGATACCAACGCCCTTTGCACTGCCGATACATGCAAAGGTTGCCGCAAGGGCAGCGCCAAGCAGTGCAAGATTTTGACCTGTAAAAATAGCTGTTAAAAATTCCGTGAATGTCATGATTTTTCTCCTTTGATTGTATTGCACGGCAATGTCTGCCGCAATAATACTGAATAAAATTTGAGTAACCTGTTATTTAAACTGCACGTACTTGCTTCTGGGTTCCAGAGGAACAAACTCCCGCCCGCCGGATTCATAAAACTTACCGAAAAATTCAATATATTGCAGCCGGCTGGTATGCACATATGTGCCCAAAATATTAACAAGGAAATTGATCACATGTCCCAGCAAGAACACGATTACAAACAGAATGATCCCGCCCACGGTCAAGCCGCCCATGGTACTCAGCAGGTTCATAACGCTTGCAATAACAGCAGATGCAAGACTGAGCGCAAGAATTCTGGAATAGGACAGCAAATCCGACACATATCCCACAATGTCATACAGGCTCATGATTCCTTTTAAAAACTTCATAATGATATTTTTTTCATGACGGCCCTGGGTAGCAATCAGCATCAAAATACCGACTCCCGCCGTAATCAGTCCCGCAGTGGGCTGGAGGAAATAAATGCCGATGCCTGCAAACAGAATCAGCCAGCTTCCAACATCCGCAATGGCGTCAAATATATGACCGTCCCGAATGAGAATGACAAACTTGATAATAAACGCCGTCACCATATGAACTGCGCCCACTCCAAGGGAAAGGAGCAGCATCATAATCGGTTCCTCTACCATATCGAACCATACCGCCAGCGTAGGCGTATTTTCCCTGCCGCCGAAGCCTTCCATTACAGCGTTTGGTAAATCTCCGAAATATCCGCCGAACAATACTCCGCCGATCATGCAGGACACACCGCAAATGGCAAACATTTTAAGGAATTGCCGCATGCTTTCCTTCAGATGCAGGAATCGCAGGCCAGCAAGACACCCGATCACCATGATCGCCCCGTATCCCACATCGGCAAACATCAGTCCGAATATAATCGTATAAAAGACTGCCATAATTGCTGTAGGATCAAAACGACCGTATTGGGGCAGTGCATACATGGAAAGCACCGACTCAAAATTTTTCGCTGGGCGGCGATTGGAAAGAAGCACCGGCACATCGTCTGTCTCTCCCGGATCGTCAAAGCTGTAAGCAGCGCCATACTTTTCCAGCAGCGTCATTGTTTGCTCCTGGGCACGGGCAGGCACCCACCCGTGAATAAGCACCGTTTTCTCCGTTTCACAGGTACGGCTTCTTGCATGGAGCCTGTCCTGCCGGGTCAAAAGCACATCATGCAGTGCTTTGATATCTCCCAGCTGTGCCGCCGCTGTCTCCTTTGCTGTTTTTTTGAGATGTTCCAAATCTTTTTGAAAACGCTCCAATCGCTGCATACATTTTGCCGCTGCGCCGGAAGCATATCCATCATCTGCCACCGCCTGTATGGGACAAACCGCAAATCCGGCGGCGCCAAGGATTTTCCGAGCGGCATCAAAATCATCCCGATATGCGACCAGAAGGACTGCCCGGACAGATTTATCTGCATACACCTCCTGCAAGGTGCAAGCAAACGTGGAAAGCTTTTCTTCCACCGCCGTCAGGTCTACATTTACCGGCAGTGTTCCGCAAAGAGTGCGGGTATGCGCCGTTTTGTCCGCAGGCAAGGCAATATTCTGCCCGATCCAGGGCTGATAGGCTTTGTATTCCCCTTCAGTCTGCGCCACTTTACTTTCCAAATCTGCAATTTGTGCAGCCAATGCGTTTGCCGCCGTCACTTCATTCAGAACGATTGCATCCAAACCGCTGTCGAAATCATCAATCGAGGCTTCCATCGGCGGATCAAACAATGCATGTTTTCCCGTTTCATATGCTGTCAAAAAGTCGATTGCCCGCCGGGCGGCGGCAATCTGCGTCAAAAGGGCCCCCATTTCCTGTGACACATCTGCGGGAACAGAGCATGGGGGTTCTGACTCCAAACATGCAGGGGCATCGCCGGACACTTCAACGCACCGGAGCTTTTGTAAATCTGCAATGAGACGGTGCGTGTCTTTCTGCAAAGCAACGACAGACAGCTTTTTCATTTGCGCTACTGCCATTTTTCAAAAATCTCCCGTATAATCTCGTTGACTGCGGTTTTCATATTTTCTTCTGCTGCCGCGACCATTTTCTTCGCCTGCACTCGTGCATCCCTGCGTCCTGCGTCTATACATGCGTCAGACAGCGCTTTGTGGGCGTCTTCTGCCGCTGCGGCAATTTGACGCGCCTGCACTTGTGCCGCTTCCATTTTTTCGGACGCCGCTGCTCTGGCAGCAGCAACAGACTGTGCAGCCTTCCGTTCCGCCTGCACTGTGATTTCCAGTGCCTGCGCTTCGGCATCCCTGATTTTTTCTATCGTTTCGTTTGCCACAGAGCTTCACCCTTTATCATTTTTTCTTTGGATTATATGGAATATGATACCATATATTTTAGCAAATTGCAACAAATTCTATAACTTCTCACAGCAAACTCACATGCGTCCTGCATAATTACTTTGTATGAACAGGCACCGCAGATTTCTTCCGTTTTCGTATTTTGGGACGGGGATTTTTCTCCAAATCCAGCACACCGCCCCTCCATTTATGCTCCAATCGGGCATTGCCGACAGAACGCCCGCGCAGACGCAGGCGCAGAAATATTTCCACGTCAAAGCCGTCCGGTGCCGGGCGCACATTATAATCCACATAATACTTGCCGCCTGGAGGGAATGTGTCTGAACTGCAATATTCCAGCACGCAATCTTTCATATATTCATAGAACGCAGTCATCCGTTCGGCATCTGTCCGACTCCGTTTGCAGGTCTTGTCTGTATCTTCTTCTAAAAGAAACGCAGGATATCGCAGCATTGCGCCTGCCTGCGTACATTGTTTCGCTTCAATCCTCATCTTTATGGCCACGCCTTTCTTTGGAACTGTGCCCAGATTAAAAATACTCCTTTTTATTTTATGCAGATTTCTTCCGGCAAATGCCTGAACCGGACAAATATGCTTTGGTGAATACTGCCATATGGACGGCGTGGGACAGCATG
>CANTEM010000017.1 GCA_947652805.1 uncultured Clostridia bacterium
TATCTTATGAAGAAGTTCCACCGGCAAAAAGTTGTCCTTATCAAGGGTATTTCTTCAAAGTTCTATCACACAATACAGCATTACATGCGCAATAATGTTTGTAATACTAACATTATTTGAGAATGTGAGGAAATTGTAAAATTGTCGTAAACGTAAATTGGAATATGCAATTTTTGTTACATTTTCACATAAATTCAGAAATATTTTTTCCATATGTACAATTTGCACAATTCTATGGAAATGCACCTAATTATATGACAAAAGCATAAACGGAAGCCCTTCCATCCAAACTCAGCCCCAGCCCAGACGGGACAGCACGGCACCTCCGCTCATTCCTCTGGAAACCCGCACGCGGGACAGCGCCAGGGGATCACAGCTGGAAGTATCCGGACTGTTATGGGTTGTATATCCAAAAGAATAGCACTTTGCCGCTTCCCGGATCACAAAATCATTGACCGTTCCTCCGGGGTAACAAATCGCACGGGGCGCCCTGCCGGTCAGGCTGCTCAAAATCCGCCCGGACTCTGCAAACTGCCACGCCAAATCCTCTGCCGACAAGGAAGTGAGAGAGGGATGCGTGTGGGTATGAGATTCGAACCGGACAAGACCGCTTGCCGCCATTTCCCGGATCATATCCTCCGTGAGATAACCGGGGGCATTGATTTTAGACGTGATCATAAACACGGTTGCTTTTGCACCATATTTCTTCAATATAGGAAACATCTGGGTATAATTATCTTCGTAGCCGTCGTCAAATGTAAGAATAATGCTTCTTTTTTCCGTCATAGCATATTCATCTGCAAACAAAAACATACAGTCCGCAGCGCAAAGCTTCTGCAAATGATCTTCAAATTCGGACGGACGCACAAACAAATTGGTAAGCTCCGTATACGGCTGTTCCAATATTAAATGATACATGAGCGCAGAAGGAGCATATGTTGCCGCAGCACCCGGCGCAGGTTCGCCCCCCGGAGAAAGATCAATATTTCCGCCGCCTGTAACCTCCACAGTTTGGGCGGGAGCAGGCGCGGTTGTTTCAGGCGGCTGAGTCACAGGCGTCGTCTCAGGCGGGGCTGTAGTAACAGGAGGTTCTGTCTGTTCCAAAGACGGGTCAACCGGCTGCACGCCGGTAGTTTCCCCGGCAGTTTGTGTATCAACAGGACGCAGCGGCAGTTGTGCACATCCTGCTGCCATATAAGACAGCAGCACTACAGACATCAAAAACCCAATTATTTTAAAAACTTTTTTCATACGTCCGCCCCCACAAGGATTCTTACAATAGTATTGTACATAACAAAACAAAAGCTGTCAATCTTTTTCTTATTTCCAGAAATTGCACGTTAAAATTCCATTTTCTTATGATACTTGTAATTTAGCGAAAAATGTTGTATTATGTTATATGCACAGACAATAAAATAAGGAAGGATAAACTATGATCGTTTCTACAAAAGGCCGCTATGCACTGCGGGTTATGCTGTCTCTTGCAGAAGAAAAAACTGCCAACTACGTTCCGCTGCGAGATCTTGCGGACAAAGAAGATATCTCCCTGAAATATCTGGAAAGCATTCTGGCTATTCTCAGCCGCGCCGGTTATGTGGATGCGCTGCGGGGAAGAGGCGGCGGATATCGACTGGCAAAAAATGCGTCAGAATATACTGTGAGCAGCATTTTACAGTTGACAGAAGGCTCCATGGCAGCCGTTTCCTGTCCGGAATGCGGGGATGGCGCATGCAGCAGGTCCAGCGCATGCAAAACGCTCCCCTTATGGAAAAAGCTGGATAAAATCGTCAGCGATTACTTATGCAATATTACTTTAGAGGATTTGGCTGATCCTGCATTTTTCAGCACCGACAGCCAACAAATGTAACATGAAAAAGGATTTGCGGCTGCGGCCCCTATTTAGCGGATGCCTTGGTATGTATCTGGGAGCATGGGTGCTCAATACCCTTTTGTCGCGCAGCGTATTCGGAGGGAAAATCCGGCTGGGCTTAGGCATTTCCCTTTGCCTGGCAGCCGCAGGTATGCTGATTTTGCGATTTCGTCCGGGCAGAACCGCGACCCGCAAAATAAAAGCAAAACGGGAGTCAGGAGCGGGAACCACCGGCTCCTGGTTCCCGTTTGTTCTTGCGCTCCTGATCGGATGCAGTGCGGCCGGATGGCTCACATGGGGGGAAGAACTCCGGCAGGAATATTATGAAGGTATGTCCGGGAAAGAAGCATATATCACAGGCATTGTAACAGATGCAACCTGGAGCAGCGTCTACGGCGGGTATTATACGGTACATATTGATTCGGTAGATGGCGAGAAGAAAGCCTTTCAAATCACACTGGAAACGGACGGCGCCCTGGAGCCCGGCTATGGTGTCCGTGGGAACGTCACCTTTGAACGACTCAGCGATGATGTAGGACAGCGGGATTACTCCCGCTCCAAGGGGATCCGGATACAAGCAGAAGGAACCGACATGCGCATTACGGACAAGGAACCCTCTCCCATGCTTCGCATTTTGTTGTGGGGCAAGGGTGTGCAAAACTACCTTTCCGGCATTTTTATAAGGCTGCTTGGGGACGAGGCAGGCGGCTTTTCCGCCGCGCTGTTTCTGGGAAACCGGAGCGTACTGCCGGATTCTGTCAAGCGGGATTTCATGCGGCTTGGCATCTCCCATATTCTGGCGCTAAGCGGTATGCATCTTACCGTCGTCACCGGATTTGCCGGTGCAATCGGAAAACGGATCGGAAGGCGGTGGGGCATCGGTTTTTCCGTTACAGCGGCGCTGCTGTATATGACAATTTCCGGCTTTTCTTCCTCTGTAACCCGGGCAGGTATCATGCTGCTGATCTGTATGTTTCTGAAAATTTTGGGGAGAAGCAGCGACAGCTTTACCAATTTAGGAATTGCCGTCTGCACCATTCTCCTGTGCAGTCCCGGTGCCTGCCGGGATATCAGTCTGCTTTTGTCCTTTTGGGGCGTGCTGGCAGTTCTTCTGTATAACCGGGCTGTCAAAACGCCGGTCCTTGCGCCAGAAAAGAAAGAACGCGAGGGCATCCTCGGCTTTATAATAAAGCGCGGAAAATCCCTGGGCAGCTTTCTGCTCCTTTCCGTCTGCGTGGTTTTATTCATGCTGCCGCTGACATGCCTGCTGTTCGGACAGGTTTCTCTGCTGGCGCCTCTGTCCTGCGTTGTGTTCACGCCTCTGGCAACGCTCCTGCTGTGGCTGCTTCCTATTCTGCTGCTGGTTTCACCGTCGCCCCTATTCACCAGTATCCTGCTGCCGGCAGTCCGGTTTATTTTGGATATAACCATTCTGCTGGCAGAAAAAGCATCCCAATTACGGGGGATCTGCGCATCGCTGCTGTATCCCTTCGCACCGATCCTGACTGTCGCAATCTTTTGTTTTCTCCTTTGGGCGCTGTGCGCCGACCGAGGAAAGCGGCGACTGCCTGTGCTTTGCACCACGGCGGCAGTGCTGATCCTGATTGGAAGCATTACCAGCTGGCGTATCCTGCACGCCGACCAGACAAGCGCGGCAATGTGCAGCAACGATGCTACGGCTCCACGGGCAGAGAAGCATGATGCAATCGTGATCACCAGCGGAGAAGACACACTGCTGATTGACAATTCCGCCGGCGGATATTCTATTTTCCGGCAGGGTGTGGCCGCCGCGAAAACATATTATTCCACGGAAATCGAAGCCGTGATGCTGACGCATCCCCACAGGAAACACATCGCGTCTTTGGAAAAGCTTTGGAATCAGCAAAGAGTGCGGCAGGTCTGGATTCCGGACGAGGACACGGAGATTTGCTACCAGATATGTGAAAAGGCAGCGGCAGCAGGCGTTAAAATTGTAACATATACGCCGGGGGACGCCCTATCCTTCGGAAATGCACAGATTACCACATATGCAAGCGGATTTTTGAAGCGTTCCGTCCAGCCAATTGTAAGAGTAGATGTTGCAGCAGCCGGAGAACAGATGATCTATCTGGGCGCGTCTTACGGGGAAGCCGTTTCCATGGAGGAAATAAAGACAGCGTCTGCCAAGGTGATCTGGTTTGGATCTCACGGTCCTTTATATAAAAAGGAAGCGGACGTTTCCGATTTTGCAGCAGAGTCTGTGTTCTGCACCGGCAACGCAGCAGAATATATATACACCGGTGATATAAAGCACGCAGAATACCAGTTCCGGTTCGGAGACGAATGACAGGCCGCAAAATTTCAATTGACTTTTTCTCCTGCTTCCTGTATTATGAAACGGTATTTTAATATATAAATTCAAAGACAGAAAGCATGTGCATAATTATGAATCAATGGATCACGGGCAACGCCCGCTTTACAGTAATAACAGACGGCGTTATACGCATGGAATATGCAGAGAACGCTTCCTTTGCAGACGGTGAAACCCTGTTTGCCCTCCGCACTCCCGGCACTGCAAAAGCAGACTTTGCGCAGGACGGAGACAGGACAATCATCTCCACCTCCAAATTCACGCTGACCTATCAGGGAAACGCGCCCTTTTCACCGGAAAACCTGTCCGCAAAAATCCACACAGGCAATGTGGAATCAACCTGGAAATACGGCGACAAAAATCAAAAGAACCTGGGCGGCACCCTTTCCACGCTGGACGGGGTGGACGGGCACCGTCCCCTTCCGGATGGGCTGCTTTCTCTGGACGGCTGGTATGTGATAGAGGATGCAGGCACACCTGTTTTTGTCGATGGCTGGCTGGAAAACCGGAATTCGGATCACTTGTGCGACCTGTATCTGTTTGTATACGGGCATGATTATCCCGCCGCATTGCGGGATCTGGCAGCTGTATCCGGCAAAATGGCACTGCCCCGCAAATGTACGCTGGGATCCTGGTATTCCCGGTGGTGGCGGTATACTGCCGAGCAGTTTCTGCAAATCGTAGATGAATATGATGCCAACGACTTCCCGCTGGATATTCTGGTAATGGACATGGATTGGCATTATCACGACTGGGGACACACAGACGGAGATCCCCAGGCGCTATTCGGCTACGGTCACGGCGGGGGAAACTTGGGCTGGACGGGATATACCTGGAACCGGCGGGATATTCCCGATCCGGCAGGACTGCTGGCAGAGCTGCACCGCAGGGGCATTTCCGTCACCCTGAACGATCATCCCGCAGACGGGATCCGGGATCATGAAGAAACTTATCCTGCCTTTATGCGGCTTTTAAAAGAAAAGGGATATACGGAGCAAGTTCCGTTAATACCGGAGCGGCAGTCCCAGCGGGAGCAGGAAAACGCAGACCGGGGCGTGATCAACTACCGGTTCAACGCCGGCAACAAGGACTATATGGAAGCTTTCTTTGCAAGCACCCACACCCAATATGAAAAAATGGGGGTAGACTTCTGGTGGCTCGATTGGCAGCAGAATTATCTGTATCCCACGGTAAACGGACTGGATAAGCTCACACATCTGCCCTGGCTCAATTATCTGTATTATCAGAATTCCAGAAAAAACGGGCGGCGGGGCATGTCCTTCTCCCGCTGGGGCGGCTTTGGAGATCACAAGCATCCGGCGTTTTTCTCGGGAGATACCGTTTCCACATGGGACGCTCTTGCCTTTGAAATAGAAATGACTGTCAGCGCGGGCAATGCAGGCTGCTTCTGGTGGAGCCACGATATCGGCGGATTTGAAGATCCCTATCCGGGAGAACAGTCAGAGCTTTACGTTCGGTGGATTCAGTTCGGCATCACCTCCGCCGCGCTGCGTCTGCATGTGTGCGGCAATGAAAAAATCGACCGCAGACCCTGGACGTGGGGCGAGCCTTACTGCTCCGCTATGCGGGATATGTTCCATCTGCGATCCATGCTGATTCCCTATTTGTATTCTATCGCATATGAAAGCTACCGGGACAGCATTCCCATGCTGCGTCCCCTGTATTTC
Source organism: uncultured Clostridia bacterium (assembly GCA_947652805.1). GTDB lineage: Bacteria > Bacillota > Clostridia > Oscillospirales > CAG-272 > Avispirillum. Next base: position 5,909 of record CANTEM010000017.1, read on the forward strand.
CTTGACAGCGAAAACCCTGCCGCCTATGCACACCCGGGTACCTATTATCTGGGAAGCGGGATGCTTGCCGCCCCTATCACTCACCCGGGCAGCGGAGAAGGCTGCACCGCGCTGTCTCAGGTTTATCTTCCCGACGGCGTCTGGTATGATTATTTTACCGGGAAGCAGTACACGGGCGGACAAACCGTTTCCATGGAAAACGATTTGTATTCTTTCCCCCTGTTTGTCAAGGCAGGAAAGCCCCTGCCCATGCAGCCCTACACCAACCGGATGACCGCATCGTCCCTTTCCCATTTGATTGTGAAAATCTTCGCGGGAGAAGCACACCTTTCCGACAGCTTCACTTTATTTGAAGACGACGGTATTACAGAAGGCTACCTTTCCGGAAATTACAGAACGACTGCACTGACGTATACCTATAACGGTGATACACGTACCTTTACCTATATCCCTTCCGGAAGGGGATTTACAGGCGAATGTACCCAGCGGGATATTACCATAGAGCTGCACGACGTTGCTGCGCTGCGCTGCAAGGACGCCCCGGCAGGAACTACAGTTTCCTATAATCCGGACGCCCACTGTGCATCTGTATGGATTCCGTCTGTTTCTACGGCATCTGCATTTACGGTAACGCTGGAAAATGAATCGGACAAATAAGAACCCGACCCGCCATCGCAAGTAAAACTTGCGGGCGGGTTCCCCGGAACCTTGTTGTATTCACAATAAAAGAAAAAGGCTCCTCCGGAGCCTTTTTCTTTTTATTCCGTATAAGACACTGTAATACTGTTTGCAGTGCAGTATTCGTCAATCACACTGCCCTTTTCACAGTATACCGTCACATCGGTGCTGTATGCAAACAGTCCCTCTCCGATTTCCGCAACCGAACTTGGTACTGTAACAGTTTTCAGTCCCTCAATTCCGGAAAAAGCATATGCATCCAGCAAGGTAACACCGTCCGGAACCTCTATTTCCGTAAGACTCGTGCAGCTTACAAATGCACATGCCCCGATTTCTTTAATCCCTTCGGGGAGCGCGATCGACTGCAAGCCTTCACATTGCGCAAATGTATAAGATGGCACAGATTGCAGCCCTCCCGGCAGCGCCGCCTTTTTCAATCCTGTACAATCTGCAAAAATGTACCCACCCAAGGTATATACAGAATCCGGTATTTCAATGTTTTTCATTGCGACGCAGTGACAGAACGCATATGCGCCGATGCTTTTCAAAGTGTCTGGCAGCTCTATACTCTGCAAATTCTCACAGTAATAAAACACAGCCTCGCCGATCGAATCCAATTTTTTCGGCAGCGTAACTTTTTTCAGTGCAACGCAGTTATTGAAAATGCCGTCTTTAAGGGTTGTCAGTCCGGTAGGCAGCTTGACCTCCGACAATGTCTCGCACATATTAAACGCATATTCGCCGATCGTCTCAACCGTATCCGGCAGCACAACCGATTCCAGGGCAGTGCATCCGTCAAATGCACTCGTTCCTATTGTCTCCGTCCCTTCCGGAAGGATCACAGACTGCAAAGCGGAACAAAAGGAAAATGCATATTCTCCTACCGTTTTCAAGGAAGCCGGAAGCTCGATTTTTGTCAGTCCCTTACAGTAAGAAAATGCGCCCTCGCCGATTTCCGTCACTGAATCCGGAATATGGACTTCCTCCAGCGCAGAGCAATATACAAAGGTGCCCATTTCAATGACTGTGGTGCCTTCCGGAATCGTAATACTTCTCAGCTTCTTCGCATTCCCGAAAGCGTGGGCTTCAAAATGAGTCACCGTATCCGGCAGTATAATTTCCTCCATAGTGGGCTCCTCTGCCTGATTGAAGCAGCCCAGCCCGATAGTGGTAACAGGATGACCGTTCACCTCAGCAGGCACCTCCACCACTGTGTCCGTTCCCGCATATCCGGTTAGGGTAGCCGTTCCGTCATCATAGACAGAATACGTATATTTTTTCCACTTCTGATTTTCCTCTACCAGAACCGCTCCGGAAGGATTATTCTCCGCCGCGCCTGATCCGGACTTCTTGCCATGCATATACAGAAGCATTACAGCGCCGGCGGCAAGCAGAAGAACCGCAGTAATGCTGACAATCAGGATCACCGCCTTTTTTCCGGATATGCCTTGTTTCTTATCTTCCATGATCCTGCCTCTTTCCTTGTTTCTTCCTATTCCTTGCCCGCAAAATCAGCGCTGTTACACAAAGCACTGCGCCAACAGCACATATTGTCAAAAAAACCTGAAACGGGAGATAGGACCAAAGCGCGCCCTCTGCTTTTGCAGTTCTGCTGGTGAACAGCATCAAAAGCATGCCTGCACCGCCGCAGAATAAAAGAGCCGCCCCTGCCATCATACAGCCGTACCACCCAGGCAGAACCGCCTGCTGTGCTTTATTGGGAAACATTGCCCCTACCATGCCTTCCCGGGCAGCGCCAAACAGAAGATAATTCCCCGTTACATGCAGCACTACGGCAGCCCGGCGCACCGTTTCCGTATCGGGCTGTGCCGTGCCTGTTTCCCACTGTGTATATTCCTCTATGGTGGTTCCCAGCTGCTCCGCCATTTGCTCCGGGGATAAGCCCGCTTTTTCTCTTGCGCATGCAAGGCGCGCCGCGAGCGTTACCAATTTTTCGCTTTTATCCGTGTTTTTCACGCGATTTCTTCCTTTACAATTGATCTGTTGCTTTATTGTAGCATATTATCCCTTGGGTTTCTACAGTTTTTTTGTAAATATTACCTCTGCGGAGCAGGCGCTCCCTTGATTTTCCGTTCCGTGTCTGTTATACTATAGTGTAACCAGCTTTTTTCCATTTTTATATTTTTAAAAGGATATGAAAATCTATGAAATCCAAAAAGGAATTTACTGTGCGACTGGATACTCAGCTGTATAAAAAGCTTTTGTATGTTGCAGAAAAGGAAAACAACTCTCTGAACAATCATCTGCTCCATATCATCCGCAGCAACGTACAGTATTTTGAAAAGACTCACGGAAAAATCAATACGGCAGCACTTACACTGCCGGAGGATACACAGGAGGAAACCCCAGAAAATGAAAGATAACCAAAATTACGAAAGCCCCTTTTCCACCAGATACGCAAGCGCAGAAATGCAGTATCTGTTTTCCGCCGACATGAAATTCACCACATGGCGCGCCCTGTGGATCGCCCTTGCGGAAGCGGAGCAACGGGAGGGATTGGACATCACCGATGCACAGCTTGCAGAAATGCGCGCCCATGAAAAGGATGTAGACTATGCAGCGGCGGCGGCATATGAAAAGGAACTGCGCCACGACGTTATGGCGCATATCCATGCATGGGGTGATCAAATTCCCGGCGCACGTCCCATCATCCACCTTGGCGCCACCTCCTGCTACGTTGGCGACAACACGGATATGATCATCATGAAAAAGGCACTGGAGCTGGTGCGGGGCAAGCTGCTGCGCGTGATCCAGAATCTGCGGAATTTCGCTATGGAATATCGGGAAATGCCCGCGCTGGCATACACCCATTTGCAGCCTGCACAGCTGACTACCGTAGGCAAGCGCGCTACCCTGTGGCTGTATGATTTGCTGCTGGATCTGGAGGATCTGGATTATGTAGCCGGCGGACTGCTGCTGCTGGGATCCAAAGGAACTACAGGAACCCAGGCAAGCTTCTTGGAACTGTTTGACGGAAACGCAGACAAGGTTGCCCGGGCAGAAGAATACATCGCGTCCAAGTTTGGCTTTGCCGGATGCGTGCCTGTTAGCGGACAGACCTATACCCGCAAGCATGACAGCCGCGTTATGTCCGTTTTGTCCGGTATTGCCCAGTCCGCATACAAATTCTCCGGAGATATGCGCATTGCCCAGTCCTTTATGGAAATGGAAGAACCCTTTGAAAAGCATCAGATCGGTTCCTCCGCTATGCCTTATAAACGCAATCCCATGCGCAGTGAGCGGATTGCAGCCCTTGCCCGCTATGTAATCTCTGATTCCCTGAATCCGGCAATCACCGCTGGCACCCAGTGGTTTGAACGCACTCTGGACGACAGCGCCAACAAACGCATTTCCATGGCAGAGGCCTTTTTGGCAGTCGATGCGATTCTCAATATATATATCAACATCTCCGAAGGAATCGTAGTCAATCCCATGGTGATCCGTTCCCGGGTAATGGACAACCTACCTTATATGGCAAGTGAAAACATCATGATGGAAGCTGTAAAGCGGGGCGGCGACCGGCAGGAACTGCACGAACGGATCCGCGTCCATTCCATCGCCAGCGCAGAGCAGGTGAAAAAGTTCGGCAAACGGCATGACCTGATTCAGCGCATTGAAGAAGATCCCCTCTTCCCTCTGACGAAAGAAGAGATCGAAGCGCAGCTGCAGCCGGAAAACTACACCGGTCGTAGTGCCGATCAGGTATGTGCTTTCGTTGAAAAGATTGACAGGGTCTTAGAAGAAAACCGCGCCGCAATGGGCGCCGGTGCAGAATTGACTGTGTAATTTATATAGCAAAAACAGCTCCCGCAGTATGCGGGAGCTGTTTTATCAATTATTAGTCATCTATAGATTTATCCGTAGCTCTGTCATAAATGGCTGTAATCTTTTCCGAGGGTGCGGGGGTAACAAGAGAAACAACCACTGCAAATACAAGACCTGCAACAAAACCGGGCAGTATCTCATAAATTCCGCTGACAAACAAAGGTGTGTCGAGAATCGTTCCCGTGCAAAGGGTCAGCCAAAGAATATCTACAGCTGCACCAGCAACAATCCCTGCTACAGCACCCTGATAGTTGAACCGTTTCCAGAACAGGGAAAGAATGACGACCGGTCCGAAGGCAGCGCCGAACAGACCCCATGCGTTTTCCACCATGTTCATAATATTCGCAGACCAGGATGTTGCATCATGGAGCCCTGCGGATGCAATAAAGAAAGCAACCACAGAAACGACCAACACAACGATTCTGCCAACCCAAAGAATTTCTTTATCCGAGCTTTTGTTTTTACGGAAGATGGGCTTATAAATATCGCTGGTGAAAGAGGAGGATGCAACAAGAAGCTGACTGTCGGCAGTAGACATGGACGCGGCAATGATTGCAGACAGCAGAATACCTACGATGAAGGGCGGAAAAATATCTTTTACAACATAAATGAATATTTTTTCCTGGGAGCCGGGAAGCAGCGTTTCAGCAAGGGATGCGCCATTCGACATTAAATATGCTCTGCCGAGGATCGCTATGGCAATTGCGGCACCAAGGGAGAGGATTACCCAAACAATCGCAACAGCGGCAGATTTTTTGATCATGGAAGGCTTCTTGATAGACATAAATCTCACAAGAATATGGGGCATACCAAAGTAGCCAAGACCCCAGCTAAGACCGGAGATAATATCCCGCCAATCAGCCGCAAAGGGGTTTGTGCCGAATGCGGAAACGTCCCCGCCAAGTGCGCTGTAAAGTCCGGTGTCAAAACTGCCTATGGAGCACATAAGTATCGGTACTGCAAGAAGGGCAATCAGCATCAGAATTCCCTGAAAGAAGTCTGTCCAACAAACTGCTTTAAAACCGCCGAGGAAGGTATAAACAAGAATCAGCAGCGCAAATATAAGCATTGCAAGTTCCTTGTGACCGTTAAACCAAGGCAGAACCGAGCAGAAAACGGCGGTACCGGCGTTGAATGCCGACGCTACGTAAACCGTGAAGCTGATCAGAAAGATAACCGCACAAATCACCTTCAGAGCGCTTCCGGAAGAAGCAAAACGGTTGGAAAGATACTGGGGAAGCGTGATTGCATCATCTGCGGCAGCAGAAAAGCGGCGCAGCCGGCGAGCAACAAATATCCAGTTTGCGATTGTACCCAGCCCGAGACCGATCCCGATCCATGCCTTGCCGAGACCGAAAGCAAGAATACTCCCGGGAAGTCCCATAAGCAGCCACCCGCTCATGTCAGAGGCCTGGGCACTCATTGCAGTGACAAAGGGACCCATGGATCTTCCGCCGAGAAAATAATCCTTTTCGCCGCCGATTCCTGATTTGGATTTGAAAAAGAATACTACGCCGATGGCAAGCATTGCCGCGAAGTACAGGACAAATGCGAAGATTTCCATTGAAACACTTCCTTTCTCTGGCGCGCCCCGCGCCATACCAAATTATTTTGTAAAAATTTAAATGCTTCCGACATTCGGCATATTATACCATAATCTGCATAAAAATGCAATATAGCACAGTGCTGAAAAAGGCTCCCATTTGCAGCCGTGAAATAAAAAACTCCCTCAGCAAATTCCCCACCAGATGCCCCCCTTGTGCAAAGGGGGGATGGCGGTGAAGCCGCCGGGGGGATTGTCACATACATGCTGCCGATTTGCAAACGCTGCAAAAGGATAGGTAACAATCCCTCCGTCACACCTACGGTGTGCCACCTCTCTTTGCACAAGGGAGGCTGATGAAGTTAGTCGGGAACTTACGCAAAGCTCCTATGGTATCGCACAACAGACCGCAAGGGACGCTTTTTATAGGTGCAAAAAGCTCCCCCAGCAAAGGGGGAGCCTTTCTATTTTGCCTTTTCCTTATTCTCCTGCAAACAGCGGTGTGGAAAAATACCGCTCCGCTGTGTCCGGCAAAATCGTCACTACCGTTTTTCCGGGACCCAGCTTCCTTGCAAGCTTCAGCGCAGCGCACACATTCGTACCTGCCGATATGCCGCACATCAAACCTTCCTCCCGGGCAAGCTGCCGCGCCGTTCCGATCGCTTCATCATCTGTAACGATGCACACCTCGCTGTAAATCTCACAGTTTAGAATCGGCGGAATCAATCCGTCTCCAATCCCCATTTGTATATGCGTACCGATATTCCCGCCTGCAAGAATAGCGGCATTTTCCGGTTCCACCGCCCAGATTTCTATATCCGGATTCTGCGCCCGCAGCACCTCTCCGATTCCGGTGATCGTGCCGCCTGTGCCGATTCCCGAGCAGAACCCATGGATCGGTCCCGCTACCTGCTCAAGCAGCTCCACTCCGGTATGATGCCGATGTGCCATAGGATTGGCTACGTTTTCAAACTGCTGAGGAACAAACACCTTAGGATTTTCCTTTGCCATGGTCAGCGCACGGTTCAGGCATTCTTCAATACAGTCTCCGATATTGCCTGCGTCATGCACCAGAATCACTTCCGCCCCGTAGTGCCGCACCAACTTCCGGCGTTCTTCACTGACAGAGTCCGGCATAATGATGATCGTGCGATATCCGCGTACCGCGCCCACCAAGGCAAGCCCGATCCCCTGGTTCCCGCTGGTAGGCTCCACAATAATCGTTCCAGGTCCGATCAGACCTTTCTTTTCCGCATCCAGAATCATATTGTATGCGGTTCTGGTCTTGATAGAACCACCCACATTCAATCCTTCAAACTTAACCAGCACCTCTGCCATATCCGGTCCGGTCATTCTGGACAGGCGGATCACCGGCGTGCGTCCCACCGCCTCCAGTATATTATTACAAATCATAGTTCGTCTCCATTCCCAAGTCGGCTGCAAAACTGCACCGACATAAGCTGTTTTCATTATACACATTTCACCTGCTGATTGCAACAAAATCCCGTATTTCCATTGCAATTTCTTTGTCCCGAAAATATACATTGACAATTAACATATAACAGTGT
>CANTEM010000018.1 GCA_947652805.1 uncultured Clostridia bacterium
TGATGTTAAAAAAGTAAAAATTATTGTAACTGTACCAATTGAGAATAGTGAAGAAATTGATCAAATTTTAGCAGGATTGCTTTTGGAGGATCAGAAAGAATTGGTAGATGCTTTTTTGGAAGAGGTAGATGATGCAGCCCGGCATGAGGCGCAGGCGCTATATTTGCAAGGCGTACAGGACGGGATAGAAATTTTGAAATGTATCGGCATTTTTAAATAGTCAAAAAGCAGCACTTCCAAAAAGGAAGCGCTGCTTTTTGACTATTTATACCATTTATTGCATCTCCGCCTTGCGTTGGCGGATTTCATCAATATCAAACTGATACGTATTATTGCAGAAATGACAGCAGGCTTCGATCGGTCCGTTTTGTGCGGTAAGCTCGTCCAGATCCTTTTCCGGCAGTCCTGCCAATGCGCTTAAATACCGTTCTCTGCCGCAGGTGCAGACATAGCCTATATCAAATTCGTCAAAGGGCTGATATTCGATGCCCCGCAGTGCGCTGTCGATTACGTCCTTCGCCCGGGCACCTTCTGCAATCATCGCGGATACAGAGGGAATCAGCTTGATATTTGCTTCCAGCTGATCAATGACAGCGTCCTCCGCGCCGGGAAGCACCTGCAAAAGAAATCCGCCCGCGGATTTGACGGAGTGATCCTGGTTGACCCGTACGCCCAGTGCGCAAATAGTAGGGGTTTGTTCGCTGGTGGCAAAATACTGGGTTACATCATCGCCGATTTCTCCGCTGATCAGTGGACACATACCTACATAAGGTTCTCCCATTCCCATATCTTTAATAATGGTGAGATTGCCGTCTTTTCCTATTGCGCCGCCTACGTCCAGCTTTCCTGCGCCATTCGGCATCAGCTCCACTTGGGGATTTTCTGCATAGCCCCGAACATTGCCCTTGTAGTCGGACACGCAGACGATTTTTCCGGCAGGGCCGCCGCCGTTAATCTGGAAGGTGAGGGTATTGTCTTTGTCTTTTAAAAGACTGCCCATAAGGGCTGCGGCGGTCAGGCTGCGTCCCAGTGCGGCGGTCATGGTTTTGGAGGTTTGGTGGATCGCTGCTGCATCTGCAACGATTTGGGTAGTATCGGCAAAAATGATTCTTGCACTGCCGTCATCCGTGACGGCGCGGGTAATATAGGAGGACATTGTTTGAAAACTCTCTTTCTCTGGAGATTATAAACGGCGCGCATAGGAGCATGCGCGCCGCTTTGAAAATCAATTAGTCAAGGGTGACTACCGTTCTGTTATAGAAGGATTCCAGCGCTGCGGTGGACAGGGTGTGGGAAAGCTCTGTTTCTTCCGGTGTGAAAAGTCCGAAGGGAACAGACTCGCCTGCGTATTCTAACATGAATGCGCCCATCTGCTGCTGCATTGCGTCTGTGAAGCCAAATTCAAAGATCGGTCCGGTAATAGTGGGCAGCATGGGTTTGTAGCCAATAATGATCCGGTTCCAGGACTGCTCTTTACCCCATGAGGAGGTATAGTAGAACGCGTTTGCATCGTCGCTGGAGAAGCGGGCGCTGCAATCCATACCGTAGATTTCAAAGAACCAGCGGTTGGTGGAGCCGGGACACATACGTTTGGTTTCCAGTGTCATGGGGATTTCGTCGCCGTCTGCGTTTTCTGTGGTGCAGAACAGGGTGCAGTTATCAAAGGTATCGCACACGGCAGTGCCGCCTTTGCCGTCGGGACGTTCCTTCACGATGTTGCTGAAGTGTGCGCGTACGGTTTTGGGCCTGAATCCAAGGCGGAAGGGAACGTGCTGGGTGTGGATGCCAAGATCTCCGAGGCAGCCGTATTCGCCGTTGAATTTCACCATACGTTTCCAGTTGATCGGCTTATTCAGATCCATGTCGCTGCAATGGTTGAAGCCTGCATGGATTTCCAGAATTTTTCCGAATTTGCCTTCTTTATACCAGTTGATCATTGTCTGCATAGCAGGGTAGAAGGGGAATTCGCTGGAGCAGCGTACAAACGCGCCGGGGGTTTCCCTGTATACCTTAAGAATGGCTTCGTTTGCTTTTTTATCAATACCGAAGGGCTTTTCTGCAAGGAGGGCTTTGCCGCTTTTAATAATATCAATGTAAAACTGTTCATGGAGGTTATGGGGCACGGCGCAGTAGATTGCGTCGATGTCATCCTTCTCCAGCAGTTCCTTGTAATCTTCAACTGCATATTTGATGCTGTCGAAGTTCTTTTTGAACCAGTCCATTTCCTTGGGCACTACGGAGCAGATTCCCACAACCTCAGGTTTTGGAATGTCTCCTGTGAAATGGCACCAGCGTGCAGCGGCGGAGGCGAATTCTCTTGCCATAAGACCGCAGCCAATCAGACCGAAACGAATTGTTTTCATTATATATGTTTGTCCTTTCTGGGGTGAAATAAAGTTACGTAGTTTTTACAACAGAAGTACAGCAAAGCGCCCGGCGCTTTGCTGTACTGCATGGGAATCAATATCCGAAATGCTTTTCAGTTTCTGCAACAGCTTCTTCGATGATGTCCATACCTTTTTCTGCAACAGCATCATCCAGAATCATCGGAGGAGACAGGCGAAGGATGTGACCGGAGGGAACCCAAGCCAGACCCTTTTCAAAGGCTTTCTGATAGATCATCTGACCGGCTTCCACAAAGGGTTCTTTGGTTTCCCGGTCGCGGACGATTTCCATTGCCAAGAGACATCCTTTACCGCGGACGTCGCCGACGATGGGATGTGCTTCTTTGATTTTTTCCATTCTGGAGAGGAACAGCTCACCCAGGTGTGCCGCGCGCTCGTTCAGATTTTCTTCTTCGATCACTTTAATGGATTCCAGGGCTGCAACGCATGCCATGGGGTTTCCGCCGTAGCTGGAGGAAGCGGAGATTTTTTCAATGGCAGGCGCCAGTTTATCAGATACTGCCAGCGCGGTAACAGGGAAGCCGTTACCAAAGCCTTTACCCAGTGTTACAATATCCGGCGTTACATTCCAGTGATCGGTAGCGAACCATGCGCCGGTTCTTGCCATACTGCTGAGTACCTCGTCGGCGAACAGCAGGATACCCCGCCGGTTGCACAGTTCACGGATTGCAGGGAGGAAGTCGTCCGGAGGAACAACGGAACCGCCCCAGCCTTGAATCGGCTCCAGTACGATAGCGGCAACATTTGCGCCGCCGCAGGAGGCTTCATTATCCAGCATACCTTCCAGCATCCGGATATAAGGGCTGGAATCCTTCATTGCTTCTTCCTTGGAGCGTCCGAATGCATCGCGATACGGATTGGGACGGGGAGCCAGGAAGAATCCGGGAGCACGCATGTGTGTGTCTACACCCACTACAGCAAGGGAGTTTGCACCATAGGTTTTACCGTGGAAGTCTCTCCAGAAGGAGTAGAATTCCTGCTTGCCGGTAGCGGCCCGGGCACAGCGCAGACCTGCTTCTACAGCGGTTGTACCGGAATCGTAGAACTGGAATCCTGCGAAACGGCCGCCGGTCATTTCATGAAGCTTTTCTACCAGTTCCATTTTTACTCGGGTAGTAAAGTCATGGCAGTTCATCAGGCGTTTTGCCTGCTCTGCTACTGCCTCACTGATTTTCGGATGGCAGTGACCCAGTCCGGTTACATAAATACCGGAGGAGAAGTCGATATATGTATTTCCGTCTACATCGGTAAGAGTATAACCGAATCCGGAATCAAACACAACGGGAAACAGTTTTACCTGGCTGGAATAGCCTTTCATGTATTTTGCACATCTGGTATGGTATTCTACGGACTTGGGACCAGGAACCGTGCTGGATACCATATGGGGGATCGTGGCGGGATCAACGCTTGCCCAGTTCTTGCTCATGCTATTTACCTCATTTCGGAAAAATTGTGAATATTGCTGCATATTCCTGCAGTTTGATCACCTCTATTATATAAATAATTCCCAGATAAGTCAATATCCTTTTCAGAGAAAGGCGGAGATTTTCAATCGGATTTTGCTTCTTTTTGTGCTGTTTCGTCCGTATCTTCCTTTTTTGCCGGCGGAACGGGCTGAATTCCTTCAATATGCAGGTTGGCAAGAGGATTTTTCGTCATGGCGGTTTCCATACCCTCGTTGGAAACATGGGTGTATATTTGTGTGGTATTCAGCTGCTCATGTCCCAGTATATCCTTTAAAACACGCACATCCACCTGACCGGACTGATACATCAGGGTAGCTGCTGTGTGGCGCAGCTTATGGGTTGAATAGTTTTTGAAGGAAAGCCCTGCCATATCCAAATATTTTTTGACCATCCACTGAACGGTTTTGATGCTGATCCGGTTCCCCCGGCTGCTCAGAAACAGAGCGTCCTCCCGCACGCCGGATTTCCGGATTTGCAGTCTTAGCGGGAGATACGCTTCCAGTGCCTCCCGACAGGCGTCGTTCAGGTAGACGATCCGTTCCTTGGAGCCTTTTCCGACGACCCGCATGGAACGCATTTCCCGCTCCATATCCTGCAAATTGATTCCTGCAAGCTCCGACAGACGGATGCCGCAGTTGAGAAATAGGGTAAGGATGCAGTAGTCTCTTTCCCGGGTCTTACTGGCTTCATCCTTTTTGACGGCGGACAGCAGATCTACGCATTCCTCAACGGAAAGATGCTTGGGAAGCTGTTTTTTATGAACGGGAGATTCAATATCCTTGGCGGGATTTTCGTCAAAGTATTTGCGCTTTACGGTAAGAAACTTGTAAAAGCTGCGGATGGAGGACAGCTTTCTTGCCCGGGTGGCGCTTTGATTTTCTCTGCCATTTGTTACATATTGTATGTATTCATATATTTCAGTTGTTTTGATATGCTGAAAAAAATCCAGAGGAAGGTCGGCGATTGTGATCGCTTCAAAGGTTTCGTCGTCGATGGGCAGTCCGTAACGCCGGCATTTCATAAACCGGCAGAACATGCGCAGGTCAACCAGATATTCTGCAACGGTTTTTGGCGAGCAGCCTTGGATCGTACTTTTATATGCTGCAAATTCCTGCACGGCTTCCGGGTACTCCGATAAATCTTTTATATCTGCCATATACATCCCTCTCGTTTTTACTTCAAACACAGTATACTACATTTGAAGACGTTTTCGTAGACTTTTTGTAAATTTTTATTTATATGCTTGCAAGAATGGAAATTATTCGATAAAATAAATCATACTATTAAAGAAAACGGCAGATGAAAGGAACTTGTATGCATATGAGCGATATGGTGCAAACAAATAAAAAGCGGCGGCTGGAGGGCATGGGGACGCCGGTGAAAAAACTGATGCTGAACCAGTTCGGCGCAGCAATGCTGGGAATCATGCTGTCCTCTGCGGCAATGCAGAGTAGGATTTTGAATTTCGTGACAAGTCTTTTGGCAATTTTCTTTTATTTGTTTTTGCAGTATACTGCTATTTGGGAAGTGGGTGCAAAGGATCGGATCCGGGTAGACGGAGGCAGAGCAGCGGAAAACAAGTGGAAGGGGCTTCATGCTGCCGTTTTGGCAAACAGCCCGAATCTTTTATTTGCTGTGCTTATAATTGTGTTTACTGCTGTTGGAGTACCTACACAGTGGGGGTGGGCAGGGGAAGGTGCTGTGATTTTTACCTTCATTGCAAGACTGTGGCAGGGAATGTACAACGGGGTGATCAATTTTGTGATTCCCCAGGGGCTGAGCGGAACCCAGACGATTCTTTCCACGGGAATCTATCTGGCGATCATTCTGCCGTCCCTGATCGTGAACTTGGTCGGATACCGCATGGGATATATGAATCATCGGATTTTTCCGGAGCGGAAAAAGAAGGACTGAACAGAAAGCGGTAAATTATAAAATGCTCCCCTCACACGAGGGGAGCATTTTTGCATAGCGGCAGCGGCAATCATACAGAATTCTCCCTCGGCATATACTGAAAGACAACAAAATATATGCTTTGGAGGATAGCGTGAAAAATAAAACCAAATATTTGTCGGGCTTTGTCTCCCTGTCTCTTGTGCTGTTTATCGCTGCCGGATTATTCGCAGGAATGCAGGAAATTATGGGCCGAAAACAGAATACCGTTGCGGCGGACGGAAAGGAAGATGTCATTTCTATCGTAATTGATCCGGGACACGGGGGAGAGGACGGAGGATGCTCTTCCGAGGCGGGACTGCTGGAAAAGGATTTGAATTTATCCATTGCAGCGGATATCTGTACCATATTGAATGCGGCAGGCTATCCGACTGTAATGACGCGCACAGAAGATACATTGCTGTATGACATGTATCAGGACCGAAACGATTACAAAGGCTACAAAAAAATCTACGATCTCAAAAACCGGATGCGTTTCACGGAAGAAACCCAGGCAAAATATTTTATCAGCATCCATATGAATAAGTTTACCGATCCGAAATACAGCGGATTGCAGGTATACTATTCTCCCAATGATCCGGGAAGCATGCGTATGGCAGATATGATCCAAAACTATGTCCAGAAATACATTCAGCCGGAAAACGATCGTCAGACCAAAGCGTCCACAAAAGGAATCTATTTGCTGCACCGGATGCAGATTCCCGCTGTGCTGGTGGAGTGCGGATTTTTGTCCAATTCCGAAGAAGCCGCACTTTTGGAGGACGCGTCTTACCGGAAAACCCTGAGCCTCGGAATTGCCTGTGCAATCATGGAATACTGCGCGGGGAGCAATATAGATAGCTGAGCATATAAAACGGAAAATCTTTCTTGCAATGAACGCCGGAATATGGTACAATACTATATAACTTGTGTTGCAGAAAGAGGTGCGGCTTTTGAAATCCCCGAAAGAAGTTTATGTTTGTTCAGAATGTGATTTTCAAAGTCCCAAGTGGTATGGGCAATGCCCGTCCTGCAGCGCATGGAACACATTTCAAAAAGAGACATATAAACCGCCGGCAGCTTCCGGCGCTGTGCGGTCCGGTCGGAGACCGGGTTCCGGGGAAAAAGCGGTTCCGTTTTCCGAAATGGAATCTGTGGATTGCCATCGGATGCTGACCGGTATCGGAGAATTGGATCGGGTGTTGGGCGGCGGTCTGGTGCTGGGCAGTGCGGTTCTGCTTGCAGGAGAACCGGGAATCGGAAAATCCACCATGCTGATGCAGCTTTGCGGACGGGCGGGACGGGAGTATAAGATCCTTTATATTTCCGGAGAAGAATCCAGAGGACAACTGAAGCTGCGTGCAAAACGGCTGGGTGTGGAAAACGCCGATATCCTTGTTCTTACGGAAACGGAAGTGGAAGCCGCTATTGCTGAATATGACAGGATCTCTCCGGATGTTGTGATCGTGGATTCCATACAGACTATGGTCAGCGACGAATCCGCTTCTTCCGCAGGAAGCACTACACAGGTACGGGAATGCGCCTCCCGGTTTATCCGGTGCGCCAAAGCGGACGGGGCGGCAGTCATTATGGTAGGACATGTCAATAAGGAAGGGGGCATTGCCGGTCCCAAGGTGCTGGAGCATATGGTAGACGCGGTGCTTTCCTTTGAAGGAGAGCGCAGCCAAAGCTACCGGATTGTCCGTGCTGTGAAAAACCGGTACGGCTCCACCAATGAAATCGGTGTGTTTGAAATGACGGACGCCGGACTTACAGAAGTGGACAACCCATCGGAAATGCTTCTTACCGGGCGTCCGATCGGCGTGTCCGGCAGCTGCGCGGTGTGTACCATGGAGGGAACGCGCCCGATCATTGTAGAAATTCAGGCGCTGGTAACGCCGACTTCCTATCCGTCACCCAAACGGGTTGCAGACGGAATTGATTTCAACCGGATGTGTCTGCTTCTTGCGGTATTGGAAAAACGGCTGGGTTTGCGGTTCTCTGCCAATGATGTTTATTTGAATGTTGTGGGCGGATTGCGTATTGATGAACCGGCAGCGGATGCGGCGATCGCACTTGCCCTTTGTTCCAGCATCAAGGATATTCCGGTGCCCCACGATATGATTGTCGCGGGAGAGGTAGGGCTTTCCGGCGAGGTACGGGCAGTATCTTTCGCCAAGGAGCGGGCTAAGGAAGCAGTACGTATCGGGTTTACCCGGGCGGCGCTTCCGAAACGGGGAATGGCGCGGTATCCGATCGATGTGAAAGGCTGCGATGTGTTTCCCGTCTCCGGCGTATATGATTTTCTTGTTTTGCTATCCAAATCTGCAAAGCAGGGAAAAAATGAAAATGAGCAAACAATATAATACTATATACTATAGATTTTGAGGTAAAGTTTCATGCATTGGTCAGAAAAGATTGCACAGGAAATCGTTAAGAGAAATCCGGACAAGCCGGAGTATGTCTGCGCGGCGGGAATCAGTCCCTCCGGTTCCATCCATATCGGAAATTTCCGGGATGTGGCTACCAGTTATTTTGTTGTGCGCGCGCTGCGTAAAATGGGCAAAAAAGCACGGCTGCTTTTTTCCTGGGATGAGTTTGACAGACTGCGTAAAATCCCGGTAAATGTTGCCGCAGTGGACGGGGACATGGAAAAGTATATCGGATATCCCTATGTGGATGTTCCGAATCCCTTTGCGGACGCGGTGGAGTATCCGACTTTTGCCGCCCACTTTGAAAAGGAATTTATGGACAGTATCGCCAAATTCGGTATCGACATGGATTACCGGTATCAGGCGGATATGTACCGCAGCGGCAAATATATGGAGCATATTCTGCACGCTCTGAGAAAGCGGGGAGAGATTTTTGATATCATTGACAGCCACCGTACCCAGGACGCAGCCCCCGGCGAGCGGGAAGCATATTATCCGGTAAGCATTTACTGCCCCCAGTGCCACAGAGATACAACAAAGATCCAGAGCCTTTCCGATGACTGCACGGTAGCAGAGTACACTTGTGTATGCGGACATGCCGGCACCTTTGACTTTACAAAGGATTTTAACTGCAAGCTTGCCTGGAAGATCGACTGGCCCATGCGCTGGATGTATGAAGGCGTAGACTTTGAGCCGGGCGGAAAGGATCACGCAAGCATCAACGGAAGCTACGACACCAGTAAGCATATTTCCAAAGAGATTTTCGGATATGAAGCGCCGATTTTCCAGGGCTATGAATTTATCGGTATCAAAGGGACAACCGGAAAAATGTCCGGTTCTTCCGGACTGAATCTCACTCCGGAAACCTTGCTCCGCCTGTACCAGCCTGAGGTGATTCTGTGGCTGTATTCCAAAACGGATCCCATGAAAGCCTTTGATTTCTGCTTTGACGACGGTATCCTGCGGCAGTATTTTGAATTTGACAAAATGTATACTGCCTGTGCAGAGGGCACCGCAGATGAACGCACCCAGGAAATCATGTATAATACCACGGTAGAGGGACATACGGTTATTCCGGTGCCCATGGGGCATCTGGTACAGCTTGGTTCCATTGTCAACTTCAACGTGCCTATGCTGGAGACGATATTCCAAAAGATCGGCACGCCGTATTGTCTGGATCAGTTCCAGGACAGACTGGATAAAGCCCGGTACTGGCTGGAGCAGTGTGCACCGGATCAGATGAACCGTCTGCGTCGGACGCGGAACTTTGCAGTATATAATGCCCTTAATGAAGCGGAAAAGAAAGAAATCGCCCTCCTCCATAAATATTTGTCTGCCGGCGGGTTCGATTTGGACGCACTGAACAGCGAGCTGTATGCAATTCCCAAGCAGGTATTTGGAGAGGATCTCCCGGAAAAGGAACTGAAAGGGGTACAGCGCACATTTTTCTCTAATGTGTACAAACTGCTTTTGGATAAAGAAAAAGGCCCCCGTCTGTATCTGTTCCTGTATGCCATTGACGCAGAAAGCTATGTAAAGCTGCTCGATTTCTCCTACGGGCAGACGGAGGAGGAAATTGCTATGGACAAGCAGTTGGAGGAAGAGGCTGCTGCAAAGGAAGAGGCAGTCGCGCTAAAGCGGGAATACGGTGAGCCGGATCCGGTTGCACCGATTAAAGATGAAATCACTATGGAGGATTTCGACAAAATAGATCTGCGGGTTTGTCAGATCGTGAAAGCGGCAGAGATCCGCAAGTCTGCCAACTGTCTGAAGCTGACGCTGGACGACGGCACCGGTAAGGAGCGGGTGATTGTTTCCAGCATCAAGCACGATTACACAACGGACGAGCTGGTAGGTAAGAAAATCATTGTGCTTGCCAATTTGAAATCCGCGCGTTTCAGCGGTGTTACCAGCGAAGGAATGCTGCTTGCGGCAACCAATAATGCCTGCGGATGTCAGGTGATTTTTGTGGACGATATTGTTCCTGTAGGAACTGCCATCCGATAAAGCAAGGGCGCAGAAAGGGTGCATATGACAAAAACGAGAAAACGCAGGGGGTATGATCGGTTCCTGAATATACTGTACATTGTTTGCGGCGGATTTGCTTTTATCGCTTATTTCAGCTATTTCATCAAGCTGCTGATCTGGACGGAAGGAACGCTCTCCTATGTCGCAGCGATTTTAGCAATACTGGTTTCAGGAATCCCCTTGTTTTTCAAGCGGATATGGGAACGGATCATTCCAAAAAAGGTATTTTTTGTACTAAAAAATATTTTTGCATGGGGTATGTGCTTTTATATGGTGACCTTCTGCATCCTGTGCGCGTATATTTTCGGAACGAACAGCATGCAGGTTCATCCTGAGGATCTGAACGAAGAAACTGTGTTTGTGGTATACGGTGCAGGGCTGCGAGGGGAACGTCCCGGCAGCGTGCTGCGCAAGCGGCTGAACAAGACTGTGGAATATATGGAAGAGATCCCCGGTTCAGTATGTATCGTTACAGGCGGGCAGGGACCGGATGAGGTGATATCCGAGGCGCAGGCTATGAAAAATTATTTGGTGGATGAAAAAGGGATCGACCCAGAACGCATTTATATGGATGATGCGTCGGGAAATACCATTGAAAATATTAAAAACGCGCTGGATATTATGGAGGACGCAGGTATGGCTGATTATAAAATCGTGTCGGTGTCCAATGCGTTCCATATTCCTCGGATCAAGCTGATCTGTGCCCGGCTCCATTGCAAGAGTGAATTTATATTGGCAAAGGATCCAAACCCATATGCATTGTTTTCGGCGCTTGTGCGGGAATATATGTCATATGGAAAGCTGCTTCTGCTGGGTACGGAGTAAGGAAGGTCATCACGCGTGGAGATGAATATGAAAAATATCTGTTATATTATAGGGGCTTCCGTTACGGAAGGGATGTACATAGACCGCAGGGAAGGCGATTTGATCATTGCGGCAGATGCAGGCTTTGCTGCCTTGGAAAAGGCAGGAGTCAGTGCGGATCTTGCTGTAGGCGATTTTGATTCTCTGGGACATGTGCCGAAAATTGAAAAAACGATCTGTCATCCTGTGGATAAGGATGATACGGACACCGCTCTTGCTCTTGCAGAGGGGATGAAAAAAGGATATCGAAATTTTATCATTTACGGGGGTCTTGGTGGGCGCTTAGATCACACGGTAGCCAATTTGCAGAACTGTGCCGGTGCGGCGGATCATGGAGCAGTATGCTGGCTATGGGGCGAAGAAAATGCTGCGTGCATTTTTGGTGACGGTGAACTTCGCTTTGAAGCAGAAAAATCCGGTATGGTATCTGTTTTTGCGGCAGACCGTGCCGCGGGTGTAACACTGCAGGGATTGAAGTTTCCTCTGGATAATGTGTGCCTGACCAGTACGGTTCCCATTGGTGTGAGCAATGAATTTACAGGTGTAGAAAGTTTCATCCGAGTTGTAGACGGCACGCTGATCGTCATGTGGAACGAGGATGCGGAATCCTTTGTGAATCGGATCCGCGGCATATGCGACGGGGAAAATGCAGTATGATACAGGGAGCGATTTTTGATTGCGACGGTACATTATTTGACTCTATGTATCTATACCGTAACTTTTGCCGCAGATATCTTGCAGACAAAGGTATAGAATCAAAGCAGGATTTAGATGAAACTGTCCGGTATATGGGGATCATGGCTGCTGCTGAATATATCCGGTGCACATATAACATTGCGGGTACGGCAAAGCAGATTGTGCAGGAATGGAATCATATTTTAGAGAAGGCTTATTTTTACGAGATACGGCTACGCCCCGGGGTTCGGGAACTGGTTGCGGCATTATATAACCGGGATATTCCTATGTGTGTTGCTACTGCTACGGATCGGTATTTGGTTGAAGCTGCGCTACGGCGGGAAGGGATATTGAACTGCTTTGGGGATATCACAACCTGCGGAGAAGTGGGCGCAGGCAAGGAACAGCCGGATGTATTTTTACGTGCACTGGAAATTCTCGGGACGGATGCGGCGTCTACCTGGGTTTTTGAGGATGCCCGGCACGCTGTGTTTACTGCAAAGAAATGCGGATTTTCTGTATGCGCAGTGTTTGACGAAGACGAGCAGGATCATATAGTGGAAATTAAAGAAAAAAGCGATATTTATCTGGAAAGCTTTGCGGATTTTCCGTTGCAAAGGCTTTTTATATAAGAATATACGATAAGAGAGGGCAGAACAAACCTATGAAGTACGGCTATTTTAACGATGCAGACAGGGAATATGTGATCACACGACCGGATACGCCATATCCCTGGATCAACTATCTCGGAAGCGAGGATTTCTTTTCGCTCATGTCCAACACCTCCGGCGGATACTGCTTTTACCGGGACGCCCGGATGCTGCGTATGACCCGGTATCGGTATAACAATGTGCCTACCGACGCAGGCGGACGGTATTTTTATATTAACGACGGCGGCTTTGTGTGGACCCCCGGATGGATGCCGGTCAAAGCGCCCTACGATACTTACGAATGCCGCCACGGCATGGGATATACGACCATTACATCCAGTGCAAAGGGGCTTTCCGTATCCCAGACCTCCTTTGTGCCTCTGGGAGATACCTGCGAGGTTCACCGGCTGAAAATCCGCAACGACAGCAGCCGGAAAAAAGAAATCAAGCTGTTTTCGTTTGTAGAGTTTTGTCTGTGTTCTATTCTAACAAAGTCGGGATACTTTTTCAACGCATGGCTTTCATTTTATCGAAAAATAGCATATAATAAGAGAGGACATTGGA
>CANTEM010000019.1 GCA_947652805.1 uncultured Clostridia bacterium
GCGCAGATCAAGACAGGAGCCGGACACGGGCCTGTAAACCACCTATACTCACCTTATTACAAACAAAAATATTTTTCGGATTATCATGAAAAATTTGAACCCTCACAGGCACCAGAACAAAACCTTGGATACAATAAGAATTCTTCCTTGCTGCCATTAAAAACATTTACATCAATATACTTTACTCCAATAATGGTTGCAATACGAATACATTTGGATCTCATATCATCACCATACTTATTTTTCAAAATCTACAAAGCATCTTAATCAAGAATGATAAAATAATATAGAAAAATCGACAAGATCCATAGGATTCTTGTCGATTTTTGGCGGAGAAGGAGAGATTCGAACTCTCGAACCGCTTTTGACGGTTACACGATTTCCAATCGTGCGCGCTCGACCAGCTACGCGACTTCTCCATATAGGGCACTCCGGGGTCTCTCCAGAGTGCCTTTTTATTATATCACAATCATCTGAAAAAATCAAGCGATTTTTGATTTTTTCTTTATACTTATTTGAAATAGCCCTTTACAGCTCTACTTCTCCTTCGTAAACCAGCTTCGCTTCTCCGGTAAGGGTCACGCCCTCGTCCGTATAACGCACGATCAGATCGCCGCCGGGCAGCTTCACCGTTACGTCCGTACCCTTCTTGAAATATCCCAGACGGGTTGCAGCCACTACTGCTGCACATGCACCGGTACCGCAAGCAAGGGTTTCCCCGTTGCCCCGCTCCCACACACGCATCTTCAAGGTCGCTTCGTTGACCACACGGACAAATTCCGTATTGATGCGATCCGGGAAGATATCCGCGTTTTCAAACTGAGGACCTACCGTTTCAATATCCACATCGTCCACGCGGCTGCAAAATACCACACAGTGGGGGTTGCCGATGGAAACGCAGGTGATTGCATATTCCTCGCCGCCGATGTTTACAGGATAATTGACGATTTCATCCCCTGTAAGGGTCGTGCGGATGTCCGCAGGGTCCAGACTTGCCTGACCCATATCTACGGAAACGGAAGAAACCTTTCCGTTCATGGTATACAAACGCAGGGTCCGGATCCCGCTGGCAGTTTCAATCTGCACAACCTTTTTCGACGTCACGCCGGTGTCATACAGATATTTTGCCACACAGCGGATGCTGTTGCCCGCCATTTTTCCTTCACTGCCGTCCTGGTTGAAGATCCGCATTTTTGCGTCTGCAACATGGGATTTTTCCATAAGAACGATACCGGTGCCGCCGATGCCGCAGTTCCGGTCACACAGCGCCACGCAAAGGGATTCGGGACAAGTGATCTTTTCGTCAAAGTTATCAATGAAGATATAGTCGTTGCCGCTGCCTTCCATTTTGGAGAAGTGCACCTTCTGCCGCTTGGTGCGCATATTGTTGATATCCACAGTTTCCGTATTCTGCTGATTATACCGGGATGCAAAAATATCTGCAAGAGCGTTTGCTGTATCCAGAGAGGTGAGACACGCGATAGACAACTGAATCGCACGGCGATGCAGAGTGATATAATCGCCTACGGTGTCGTCATGAACAGCGCCGGTATAGATCACATAGCTGACCTTGCCGGATTCCAGCAGCTGCATCATATCGTCGCCCTGATCCATGCTGCAAACGGTATTGACTTCAATGCCAAGCTGGGCAATGGTTTTTGCCGTATCGGGGGTTGCATAAATTTCAATGCCAAGATCGTGGAACTTCTTTGCCAGGGTCACAACCTCAAAGCTGTCATATTCGCACACGCTGATCAGCGCGCCGATCTTTCCGTGGCTGGGAAGCTTCAGATCAAAGCCTGCGGAGGTAAGTCCCTTGAACAGAGCTTCTGCCATTGTCCGTCCGATGCCCAGCACCTCTCCGGTGGATTTCATTTCCGGACCGAGAATGGAGTTTACATCAGACAGCTTTTCAAAGGAGAACACAGGCACCTTTACTGCGAAATACGGAGGCGTCTTATACAGTCCTGTGCCGTATCCCAGATCTGCAAGAGCCGCACCGGTCATAACCCGGCTGGCGATATCCACCAGAGGCACGCCGGTAACCTTACTGATATAAGGAACGGTACGGGACGCACGAGGGTTCACCTCGATTACATACAGTTCCCCGTGATAAATGAGATACTGGATGTTGACCAGTCCCTTGGTGCCCAGAGAAAGGGCAAGCTTTGTGGAACAGTCGATGACCTTTTCCAGCATCAGGTCGTTGAGGTTATACGGCGGGTACACAGCGATAGAGTCGCCGGAGTGAACGCCTGCACGCTCGATATGCTCCATGATACCGGGGATGAGCACATCCTTGCCGTCGGAGATAACGTCTACCTCCAGCTCTGTACCCATCATATATTTATCCACCAGCACAGGGTTGTCGATCTCTCCGGACAGAATGATCTTCATATACCGGCGCACGCTTTTGTCATCGTAGGCAATGGTCATATTCTGACCGCCGATTACGTAAGAGGGACGGAGAAGCACAGGATATCCCAGCTCGTTTGCCGCTGCAAGGGCCTGCTCGCAGGACATAACGCCGTGTCCCTTAGGACGGCGGATAGAGAACTCCTCCAGGAGTGCGTCAAACCGCTCTCTGTCCTCAGCGATATCAATGCCGTCTGCGGAGGTACCCAGAATCTGGATACCGTTATCATCCAAAAGCTTAGTAAGCTTGATTGCCGTTTGTCCGCCGAATGCAACCACCACGCCTACAGGATTTTCCGCTTTGATGATGTTCATTACATCCTCGGGGCACAGAGGCTCAAAGTACAGCCGGTCTGCGGTATCATAGTCTGTGGAAACAGTTTCCGGGTTGTTGTTGACGATTACTACGTCATAGCCCAATTCCTTCAGGGTCCACACGCAATGTACGGAGGAATAGTCAAATTCGATTCCCTGCCCAATCCGGATGGGACCGCTTCCCAATACCATGATAACAGGCTTTCCGCTTTTGGGGAAGGAACGGGATTCGCATTCCTTATCATAGGTGGAATAGAAATAGGGGGTCTGTGCGGCAAATTCCGCGCCGCAGGTATCTACCATTTTATAAACTGCGTCTGCGCCGGGCAGCTCCTTCCGTCCGCTGAGGGCGGTAATGGACGCGTCTGTATATCCCAGCTTCTTTGCAGTGTAGTAATCTTCATCAGACAGTCCGCCGGCGATTTTCTTTTCAAAGTCGGCAAGTCTTTTCAGCTTGTGCAGGAACCAGCGGTCGATCTTTGTGATGCGGAAAATTTCATCTATATCCATACCGCTCTTCAGGGCTTCAAACACAGTGAAAATCCGCACGTCGTCCTGGGCTGCAAGACGCTCTTTCAGAGGAAGCGCCGTTTTCGGCTCCATATTCAGGGTGTCCTGGGAAATCTCCGCGCCCCGGACTGCTTTCATTACAGCCATTTCAAAGGAAGGCGCAATGGACATGACCTCGCCGGTCGCCTTCATCTGGGTGCCCAGCTTCCGGCTGGAATTGACGAATTTATCAAAGGGCCATTTGGGGAATTTCAGCACCACATAGTCTACAGTAGGTTCAAAGCAAGCACAGGTCTTACCGGTGATCTCGTTCTGAATTTCATCCAGCGTATAGCCCAGGGCAAGCTGGGTAGTCACCTTTGCAATGGGATATCCGGTTGCTTTGGATGCAAGGGCGGAGGAACGGGACACACGGGGGTTTACTTCGATGACTGCATATTCAAAGGAATCCGGATTCAGTGCGAACTGACAGTTACAGCCACCCACGATGCCCAGCTCGGACACGATATCTAGAGACGCGGAGCGAAGCATCTGATATTCCGTATTGGACAAGGTAAGTGCAGGCGCAACAACGATGGAATCTCCCGTATGCACGCCAACCGGGTCAAAGTTCTCCATGGAACAAATGGCAATGGCGTTGCCCGCAGCATCCCGCATCACTTCAAATTCGATTTCCTTCCAACCGGCGATATACCGTTCGATCAGCACCTGGGTAATAGGGGATACGTCCAGCCCTGTCCGTGCGATAACCCGCAGCTCTTCCTCGCTGTAGGCAACACCGCCGCCGCCGCCGCCAAGGGTGAAGGCAGGACGCACAATGACAGGATACCCGCCGATCCGTTTTGCCACTTCCAGACAGTCCTCTACTGTATTTGCAATGTCGGAGGGCACCACCGGCTGTCCGATTTTCGCCATGGTATCCTTGAACATCTGCCGGTCCTCTGCACGATCAATGGCACGGGCATCCGTACCAAGAAGGCGCACACCCTGTTCCTCCAGATATCCGTCTTTGGAAAGCTGCATTGCCAGGGTCAGACCGGTTTGCCCGCCCAGTCCTGCAAGGAGACTGTCGGGACGTTCTTTTTCAATAATCCGTTTGACCGTTTCCACCGTCAGAGGTTCCAGATAGATTTCATCCGCAAGGGCGTTATCTGTCATAATGGTAGCCGGGTTTGAGTTGACCAGCACCACGTTGACGCCCGCCTTTTTCAGCACGCGGCACGCCTGAGCGCCTGCGTAGTCGAACTCTGCTGCCTGACCGATTACGATCGGACCGCTTCCAATCATCAGTACCTTTTTAATATTCTTATTCAGCGGCATTGTCTGAACCTCCCATCCATGCAAAGAACTGGTCGAATAAATAGTTTGTGTCCAGAGGACCGGAGCAAGCCTCCGGGTGGAACTGAACAGAGAAGGCATGGAGGGCAGGATATTCCACTCCCTCGCAGGTGCCGTCGTTTGCGTTGATCATCGTAACGCGGCCTACATCGCCGATGCTGTCAGACACCACTGCGTAGCCATGGTTCTGGCAGGTGATATAGGTACGTTTTCCGTAAAGCTCTTTGGCAGGCTGGTTGGCACCTCTGTGACCGTATTTCAGTTTTACAGTTTTACCGCCGTTGGCAAGGGCTAAAAGCTGGTGTCCCAGACAGATTCCGAAAATCGGCACCTTGCCCAGCAGGTTCTGAATTTCCCGGATACAGCCGGTATTTTCCGTAGGGTCTCCGGGGCCGTTGGAAAGCATAACGCCGTCCGGTTTGCCGGCAAGAATTTCTTCCGCTGTTGTATTATAAGGAACTACCGTGACCGTGCAGCCCCGTTTGGTAAGCTCCCGGACGATATTCATTTTGAAGCCGTAGTCGATGAGTGTCACCTTGAATTTTTCTTCCCCGTCTGCGGGATATGTGGACGGCGACTGGCAGGATACAGTTTTTACCGCATCCTTTATGGTATATGTATGCACATCCGTCAGATCTGCGGGAATCTCATCTGTGATGATGGCGTTCATAACGCCCTCCTCCCGGATGATCCGGGTGATTTCCCGGGTGTCTACGCCCCAGATGCCGGGGATGCCTGCTTTTTTGAGGAATTCGTCTACTGTTCCCTGGCTGCGGAAGTTGGAAGGCTCGTCGCACCATTCCCGCACCACGTATCCTTTTGCGGCGGGCTTCCCTTCAAAATCTTCGCTGATTATGCCGTAGTTCCCGATCAGGGGGAAGGTTTGCAGCACAATCTGTCCAAAGTAGCTGGGGTCGGTAAGGGTTTCGATATACCCCACCATACCGGTGGTGAATACCAATTCGCCTACCGTGTCCGTCTCGGCACCGAACCGGTACCCCTCGAACACCTGTCCCCCGTCCAAAATCAAATACGCTTTTTTCATACTATCCATTTACACCTTTCTTTGGCTTCTTTTCCCAACCTGCTTATATCCTCACTGCAGCAGCAGCTTTACAAGGAGCGCTTTTATCACATGGAGCTTATTCTCCGCCTGATCGTAAATTTCCTGGGTGTGGGCGGCAAACACCTCTTCGGAAACCTCGCCGCCCCGCTTTGCCGGCTGCCGGTGGAGCACCAGCATATCGGGCTTTCCGGCACACACAACTGCGCTGTCGATTTCTCCGAAGGGAGAAAGGGGTCCTGTATATAACACATCTGCCCCTGCTGCCGCGTCGGCAAGATTTTCATACTTAGCCCAGCCCTCCTGCTTCAGAGGTACGCCGGTTTCTTCCATGCAGGGCGCTGTCATCGTTGCAACGTCCATTCCCAGCGATAGGGCGCCGGCAATGAGACTGTTTGCAGCAGCACCGGCAGGTCCGGCATAGCAAAGGCGAAGTCCCGCAAAGGAGCCGCACCGTTCCCGGATCGTCATAAGATCCGCAAGGGTTCCGCAGGGATCCGCCAGATCGGAAGCCCCGTTGAGAACCGGCACGCCGCTTTCCTGTGCAAAATCGGTGAGCACGGTGTGGGGCAGAGCGCGCAGGGCGATCACATCCACAAAGCGGGAATAGCACTGTGCGCTTTCCCGGATCCGGGATCCGTCCTGTTCCCGAAGGCTGTCCGCTGGGAGAGACACTGCCTGACCGCCCAGGTCATACATGCCTACCTCCAGACAAATCCGGGTGCGGGAAGAGGAGCTTCCCGGCACAATGCCCAGGGTTTTGCCTTGCAGCATGGGGTGTGACATCCGATGCTGTTTTTCATATTTCAACTGATCTGCCAGGTTCAGGATTTCATGGATCTGCTTAGGCTGCAAATCCGATATGGTTAGAAAATTTTTCATTCTGCAATTACCTTTTTCAGAATTTCCATTGCCTCCAGCAGCAAATCATCCGGGATATTCAATGCAGGCAGCAGCCGGACCTTATCCTTTGCGGTAAGCACCAGCACCCCTTCCTCCGCTGCGCGGGACATAATATCCCCGGCTTTCTTTTCACACTGAATGCCCAGCATCAGTCCCCGTCCACTCACACCAGTTACGCCGGGCGCGTCTGCAAGGGCTGTACGAATCAGCTGTTCCTTTTGAAGCACATCTGCGAGGAGTGCATCGTCGATCCGCTGGATGATGCTGACCGCGCCTGCCGCCGCAACAGGGTTGCCCCCGAAGGTGGAACCGTGGGAGCCGGGGGTGAGCACATCTGCGCACCGGCTGCCGAAAAGGGTTGCGCCCATAGGCAGTCCCCCTGCAAGTCCCTTTGCTGTGGTGACAATATCCGGGGTGATATCATAATGCATATAGGAATACAGCTTGCCGGTTCTTCCGTTTCCGGTCTGCACCTCATCCACGATCAGCAGCATATCCCGCTGCTGGCACAGTTCCCATGCCGCCCGGACAAATGCTGCGTCCAGCACGTTGATGCCGCCCTCTCCCTGAATTGTCTCCAGCATGATGGCGCAGCAGCCGCAGCTATCCGCCAGGCGGTACAAATCCTCGATATCCCCGGGGCGGGCGTGTACAAATCCGCCGGTGAAGGGACCAAATTCCGTATGGAAGCAGTCCTGTCCGGTTGCGGACAGGGTTGTAATGGTGCGTCCGTGGAAGGAACCCTGTAGTGTGATAATGGTGCTGTGGGATTCGTCTCCATAGGTTTGATATGCCCGTCTGCGGGCTGTTTTAATGGCGCATTCGTTTGCCTCCGCGCCGGAGTTGGAGAAGAACACCCGCTCCATTTCGGTACGCTGGCAGAGCATCTGCGCCAGCGCTGCACCGGGAGCGCTGTAGTAGATATTGGAGGTATGCTGCAAGCAGGAAAGCTGTGCGCTCACCGCCTGAATCCATGCGGGGTCTGCGATGCCAAACTGGTTCACCGCGATCCCTGTTCCCAGATCAATGTACCGTTTTCCCTCCGTATCGTATACGAGAGAGCCCTCTCCCCGGATCAGCTGTAGGGGGGCCCGGTTATAGGTTTTTGCAATATATGTATTGGTCAGTTCCTGTATGTTTTCCATAAAGCAGAACCGCTTCTTTCTATAATCTATTTTAACCGCCGACGAACATAGTGCCCAGTCCGGCGTCGGTAAATATTTCAATCAAAATGGAATGGGGCACTCTTCCGTCTAAAATGAACACCCGGTTGACACCCCGCCGGATCGCTTCCTTACAGCAATCCACTTTGGGGATCATGCCCCCGTCCAGAATCCCTTCCTTGGCAAGGCGCAGGGTATCGGACACAAAAATTTTCGGAATCAGGGTGGTGGGGTCTGTTTTTTCCTGGAGCACGCCGGGAGCGTCGGTCATAATAATGAAAGACTCTGTCCGCAGCGCGCCGGCGATCCGGGATGCCGCCGTATCCGCGTTAATATTGTATACGTTTCCTTCGTTATCGCTGCCCACGGTGGAGATAATGGGAATATATCCCTTTTCCAGCACATCGGCGATGGGACGGATGTCTATATCGGTGATTTCACCTACATATCCCAGCCGGCTGTCCGCCATACGGGCACGGATCATGCCTGCATCGATGCCGCACAGACCGATGGCTCTGCCCCCCTTCCGGGAGACCAGATCCACCAGACTTTTATTGACCTTTCCGGCAAGAACCATTTGCACAAGCTCCGCCGTTTCCTTATCGGTCACCCGCAGGCCGTCTACAAACTCGCTTTTTTTGCCGACCCGCCGGAGCATATCGGTGATTTCCGGGCCGCCGCCGTGCACCAGCACCACCTTGATGCCGATTGCATGGAGGAGCACGATATCTCCCATGACTGCGTCCTTCAGTTCCTCATTGATCATCGCGTTTCCGCCGTATTTGATGACAATGACTTTATCCTTATATTTCTGGATATACGGCAGCGCCTGGATCAGCACCTGGGAGGTGACTTCTGCGCTGGGCTTTGTACTACTCATGTCCGGTAATCTCCGTTTATTTTCACATAATCATAGGTAAGGTCGCAGCCCCACGCCTGGGCGCAGGCATCGCCGCTTTGCAGATCTATGAGAATCTGTATATCGTTTTCCAAAAGGATTTTCTTTGCTGTGTCTTCATCAAAGGGAATCCCTGCACCGTTTTTGCACACGGGAATTTCCCCTGCCGCGCTTTTAAAGGACACATTGATTTTTGTCACGTCCAATTCCACGCCGGCATATCCAAGAGCGCAAAGGACACGTCCCCAGTTGGCATCTGCGCCAAACATAGCTGTTTTCACCAGAGAGGAGCAAATGACGCTCTTTGCCGCTGTTTTTGCCGTTTTAATATCCGCCGCGCCGGAAACGGTACAATCCAGCAATTTGGTTGCACCCTCTCCGTCTGCCGCAAGCATTCTGCACAGGGACCGGGTGACCGCCGCCAGCGCTTCGCAGAAAGCGGTGAAGGCTGAACCTTCTTCGGTAATCTGTGTGTTCCCTGCCATGCCGTTGGCAAGGACTGTTACCATATCGTTGGTGGAAGTGTCTCCGTCCACGCTGATCATATTAAAGGAATCTGCCACGTCAGCGGAAAGTGCTTTTTGGAGCATTTCCGGGGAAATATTACAGTCAGTTGTCACAAACACCAGCATAGTTGCCATATTGGGGTGGATCATGCCGCTTCCCTTGGCAATGCCGCCGATTCTGCATTCTGTACCGTTCACTGTAAAGGAGACGGCAACCTCTTTTTTCACCGTATCTGTGGTCATGATTGCTGTCGCCGCGTCCCCACTGCCTTCCGGGGACAGTTCTGCCACCAGTTCATCCATATGGGCGCCGATAGGCTCCAGGGGCAGAGAAGGTCCGATCACACCGGTGGATGCTACTACCATATCCTCCGCCGGAATATGGAGTGCCTGCGCCGCAAGCTGGCACATACCGGTTGCTGTTTCCACGCCGTCGCTGGCGCAGGTATTGGCGATGCCACTGTTGCAGATCACCGCCTGGGCGTATCCGTCCGCCACATGGGCTTTGGTGACTGCAATCGGCGCGCCCTTCACTAAATTTCTTGTATATACGCATGCCACCGCCGCTTTTTTGTCGCTGACGATCAATGCGAGGTCCTTCTTTGTTTTATTCTTCCGGATGCCACAATGCACCCCTGCCGCTTTGAATCCTTTTGCGGCACAAACGCCGCCTGACACAAAATTCATATCGGTCACCAATCTTCTAAAATTCCTTCCTTATATTATACTTTGTTTCGCCCTATAAGTCAACAATTGTCCTGCAACTTCAACATATTTTAGCGTAAATTCAGTCTCCCAGACGCAGTCCCTTTGTTTCCGGCTGTCCGGTCATAATATTGAAGCTCTGGACAGCGGCGCCGGACGCGCCTTTTCCCAGATTATCGTATCGGGCGCACAGGAGAATCCGGTCGTCGTTTCCGTGAACGGAGATTTCCATGCCGTCCCATGCAGCATACTTCCCTGCGCTGAGAAATCCTCCTTCATCTGCATCCTCAGTATAGTGCACAATCGGTCCGGTATACAGTGCCGCGTAGGTGTTCCGTACGTCCTGTGCGCTGCCCCGGAGCATGCTGGCAAACAGGGGAACAGTGACTTCCATACCGCAGTAGTAATCAGATACGATGGGACAGAACACAGGGGCGCCGGTAAGCCCGCACAGGGTCTGCATTTCCGGCAGGTGTTTATGATTTTGGGACAGACCATACTGCCGGGGGGCGCCCAGCAGGCTGTCTCTATCTGCGCTTTCATATCCGGCAATCATACCTTTTCCACCGCCGCTGTAGCCGGTAATGGAAAAGCTGGAAAGGGCGGAGTCCTTTGCAAGGAGTCCTGCGTCCACAAGGGGACGGATCAGGGCGATAAAGCCGCTGGCATGGCATCCGGGATTGGCGACCCGGGATGCACTTTCCACAGCCTTTCGGATATCGGCGGACAGCTCCGGGAAGCCGTAGGTCCAGCCCGGAGCTGTCCGGTGGGCGGTAGACGCATCGATCACCCGGACGGCGGGATTTTCAATCATCGCCGCCGCTTCTCTTGCCGCGGCGTCCGGCAGGCAGAAAAATGCAATGTCGCAGCTATTGAGTGCTTCCTTTCGGGCGGCGGGATCCTTACGGAGCGCCTCCGGCAGAACCAGCAGCTCCAGATCGTCCCGTCCTTCCAACCGCTCCCAGATTTGCAAACCGGTTGTTCCTTCTTTGCCGTCGATAAATACTTTGGTCATTTTATGTACCCGCTTTCTATTGGAGCTGCGGTATGCAGCTCATATTTCGTATGTATATTTTTCGTTATTTAAACAGTATATTTGTATAATTATACATCCTATGGATTTCCTTGTCAAGGCATAATCTGTGAACAGGATTGATTTGTTGATGTGCACAATTGGGTATGGGCAGGTGGGGAATCCTTTGTATAAATATGAGCGGAAGAAAAGGCTCCCTTGTGTAAAGTTTGCGTAACACAGACTTTTAAAGGCCCCCTTTCTCTACCAGCCGAATACCATATCGCCGGCGCGAAAGCTCCCGTTGATTTTTGCCTCTCCTTCTCTTGAAAAGCGTAATGCGCCGCCGGTGGGATCTTCCCCGGCGGCTGCCTGCCGGATCGCCTGCATGGATAAGTCCATGTCCTCTTTGGATATATGCACTCCGATTGTATAATTTTCCACGCTAATAAATTCGCCGGCAGAAAAGATTACCTTCTCAACAGTATCCGGAAATCCGGCGGACTCCATTCGATTCAGCACGACCGCTGCGGCTGCAACCCTGCATATATAAGGCTGATCCCTGCATTCCTCACTGATGAACCGGCAAAAAAGCGCCGTTTCTCCTTCGGTGAAAATGATGGAGGAAGCGTTTCTCCCGCTTCCGTCGGCAATGCACGGAACTGTATCTTCAATTTCTTCCTCCTGTGCAGCGCTGCAAACGGTTGCAGTCAGGCACAGTCCGGCAAGCATGAGCGCACAGGAAGCAAGGATATAAATTCTCTGGACTACGTTTTTCATAGGGGAACTCCATATTCATCCATTTTTATAAGGATTTCCCAGCTTCCCTCCCAATATACAAAAACAGGACGTTTTCCTATTGGAAAACGTCCTGTTCTCATATTACTCAGCGGCTTCGTCGATCAGTTTGATCATTGCCATTTCCGCTGCGTCACCGCGGCGGGGTCCGAGCTTATAAATCTGTGTATATCCGCCGTTTCTGGAAGCGTATTTCGGTGCGATCTGATCAAACAGCTTCTTCACCACATCTTCCTTTGTAATGTAAGCAAGTGCCGCACGGCGGGAGGCAAGGGTATTCTTCTTGCCGAGTGTTATCATCTTCTCTGCCATGGAACGTACTTCTTTCGCACGGGTCAGTGTCGTTTCGATTGTACCGTTCTCCAGCAGGTAGGTTACCATTCCACGGAGCATGGCGTTTCTGTGGGCCGTCGGCCTGCCAAGCTTTCTTGTTCCGGGCATGTTCATATCCTCCTTTTCGCAATACTATTTTCGGGGCAGTTTATCACTCATCTTCTTTTCTCAGTTCCAGACCGAGAGAATTCAGCTTCGCGATAACTTCCTCCAGCGATTTCTTTCCAAGGTTTCTTACCCGAATCATCTCGTCCTCTGTCCGATTGATCAGGTCCTCTACCGTATCGATGCCCGCACGCTTCAGGCAGTTGAAGCTGCGCACGGACATGTCAAGCTCCTCAATGGTCATCTCAAGAACTTTTTCTTTGACAGTTGCAACGCTTTCCACCATGATTTCAGCGTTTTTCGCCTCGTCCGAAAGATCCACGAACAGGTTGAGATGTTCGTTGAGTATCTTGGCGCCCAAAGAAACCGCTTCCTTGGCCGAGATTGTACCATTGGTCAAAATCTCAATTGTCAGTTTATCAAAGTCTGTGATATTTCCCACACGGGTATTTTCCACGTTGTAGTTTACATTGTATACCGGTGTGAAAATAGAGTCGGTGAAAATCGTTCCCACCGGAGCGCTCACGCCCTGGTTTTCATCCAGATAGCACTGTTTGTTTCTCTGCTGGGAGGAGTAGCCTCTGCCTCTGGCAAAGTTCAGCTCCATGTGCAGGCGCACATTGTCGCCCAGGGTTGCAATGTGGTGATCCGGATTCAGAATTTCTATGTCTGCATCCTGCTTGATATCGCCGGCCTTGACGTCGCAGGGACCGGTCATATCCAGCATAACCGTTTTGGTGGTTACAGAGTGCAGCTTCGCCGTAATTCCTTTTATATTCAGAACAATTTCCGTTACATCTTCTTTTACACCGATGGAATAATCGTCAATAACCCGATATGCCTGTCCTGCCGTTTTGT
>CANTEM010000020.1 GCA_947652805.1 uncultured Clostridia bacterium
GACTTCGCATAATCCTTGGATCTTTTGGCCTCTTCTATAAATATTGTAAAATAGATGTTATCCGGATTTATTATCCAGTAAACATACATTAAAAAATATTGTAGCAAATCAAACGATTTATGTAAAGGCTTTTCTGTTAATAATATAAAAAATTGGCATATACTTGAAGGAAAGATTCTAACGAAAACGGGAGATTGGTATGACAACGGAAAAACTGCTTCGGTTTGCACTATACGGATTTTGCGGAGCAATCTGCGCGGCAGGGATTTGGCTGCTACTCAGATATGCATTTCCGGTGCTTTTGCCCTTTGCTTTGGCATATGCGATTTCGTGTGCAGTGCGTCCGATTGCAGCATGGCTGCATAAAAAGACCAAAACCTCCCGCGCATTTTGGGCAGTTGCGCTTATTGTTGTGACGGCAGCATTGATAACAGCGCTGATTTGGTTTGGCGCATCTATTTTGATTGAAGAGGCTTCTGAAGCAGTAACGTCACTGAGCGAAACTCTGGATCAGCCGGATAATCCAGTGAGCAGACTTGCAGATAAGGTTGCTGCTTTTGGGAAACGATTTCATTTGGGATCCGGCGATTTTTCCGATACTTTTCCGGAAATGGTCAAGGGCGCAGTTTCGCAAATCAGTTCCTGGGTTGCAGGCTGGGCAGGGGATATACTGGGGCATCTGCCATCGTTTGTGTTTACATTGTTCGTAGGGATCATCGCGCTGTTTTATTTCTGCCTGGACAGCAAGGGAATCAGCAAAATGGCAGATGCATTTCTTTCCCCGTCGCTGCGGGATAAAATCAGCCAAACGATATCTATTATTATGCGGGGACTGGGGAGATTTGTAAAGGCATATTTGATTATCATGGCAATCACCTTTGCCGAGCTTCTATGCGGATTCTTCGTTATTGGCGTGCGTTATGCCGTTTTGGCAGCGCTGCTGATTGCTGTTGTAGATGTGCTGCCGGTACTGGGGGTGGGCACAGTTCTGGTGCCATGGACCGTGTTGGCTTTTATAGAAGGAGACGGTGTGCGCGGGGTCCAGCTTTTGGTGCTTCTTGGAATCATGTACGTTGTGCGGCAGGCGGTGGAGCCGAAAATCCTTGGAAAGAACGCAGGCGTGCATCCGGTGATCGCATTGATTTTTGTGTATGCAGGCTTTTGCCTTGCGGGGGTCGGCGGTATGATCCTTGCGCCGATTTTATTAAATGCAGGCGCTGTTCTGTGGGAAGAACACACGAAAAAAAGTGATAGAAAAGTTGACAAACAGACCGGGGGGGTATATAATAAATAAGTATTGATAAAATAGGTGCAATCTATCGCAGGGGCGCTTCATATAGTTTTTGCGATTTGAGAAAGGTGTAGCAATGCTGAACAGTATGACAGCGTTTGGACGAAGCAGAGGGACTTCACAGGACGGAGCAAAAATCATTACGGTAGAAATAAAATCTGTCAATAGCAGGTATATGGATGCAACTGTGAAGCTGCCCCGCATGTATGCGTATCTTGAAGAAAAGGTAAAGGGCTGCCTGGCTGCCGGAGGTGTATCCCGCGGCAAGGTGGAAGTATACATAGGGGTTGAAGTTTTGCAGCAGACAGGAACGGATATTGTATTGGATACTGCTCTTGCTGCTGCTTATATTCGCGCCCTTGCGCAATTGCGGGATCAGTTCGGACTGCGGGATGATCTGTCTGTCATGCGGGTGGCGCAGAATAAAGAGCTTTTTTCTGTACGCGCGCCTGAGGATGATGACGGTCAGGACTGGGCGGATGTTTACCCGATATTGACCCAGGCGCTTGCATCCTTTTTGGAGCAGCGCGGTGCGGAGGGACAGCGCCTGATTGACGATATCGAAGGAAAGCTGATCAATATTCATGCAATTTGTGAAAAAATCGGAGAAATTTCCGAAACGGATATTCAGGGGTATGCTCCCAAGCTTGTAGAGCGGATCAAACGGTTTATGCAGGATTTCGATGCTGAGGCGAGTGAACAGCGTATATTGACCGAAGCTGCGATTTATGCGGATAAAGCGGCAATTGATGAGGAACTGGTGCGGCTGAACAGTCATTTTGCTACCTTCCGGGAAATTGTGGAGCAGGGCGAAGCAGTTGGCAGAAAACTGGATTTTCTGCTTCAGGAAATGAACCGGGAAATCAACACCATTGGTTCCAAGGCTGGAAATGCGGAAATTGCTCATCTGGTTGTAGATGTAAAGGCGCTGCTGGAGAAAATCCGGGAGCAGGTACAGAATATAGAATAAGCAGCAGAAACGGATAAAATCATGAAATTTATCAACGTAGGATTTAATAATATGATTGCCGCTGCGCGGGTCGTAGCGGTAATTGGTCCGGACAGTGCGCCGGCAAAGCGACTGATTCAGGATGCGAAAGACAGCGGCAGAGCGGTTGACTGCACCAGCGGTCGCAGAACCAGAGGTATTGTGATAACCGACAGTGATCACATC
Source organism: uncultured Clostridia bacterium (assembly GCA_947652805.1). Lineage (GTDB taxonomy): Bacteria > Bacillota > Clostridia > Oscillospirales > CAG-272 > Avispirillum. The sequence goes on from CANTEM010000020.1 coordinate 2,466, forward strand.
ATTTTATCGTCCATTCAACCAGAAACGATTGCTGCAAGACTTACCGGAGAGGAAGAGGAGGAAACCCATGCGTAAGAACGGTTTTTTAATTGTTATTTCCGGACCCTCCGGCGGCGGCAAGGGAACCGTAGTAAAGCGCCTGCGTGAGATGATGCCGGAGCTTGCCCTGTCCGTATCTGCAACGACCCGCCCGCCGCGGGAAGGTGAGGAGGACGGCAGAGAGTATTATTTCATGGATCGCGACGCCTTTGAGGAAATGGTGGCGCGGGAAGAAATACTGGAATATACCAGCTACTGCGGCAACTATTACGGCACGCCCAAAAAAGAAGCCCAGCGAATCACATCGTCCGGCAAAAATATGATATTGGAAATTGAAGTGGAGGGTGCAGCGCAAGTAAAAAAGCTGTATTCGGATGCTGTTTCCATCATGCTTATCCCTCCGAATATTGAAGAAATGCGGGAACGGCTCCTGGGACGCGGAACAGAGTCGATAGAAGTAGTGGAAAAACGTCTGGCGCGGGCAAGGGAAGAAATCAAGCTTGCGCCGCAGTATGATTATGTAGTGATCAATGAGCGGGACAAAGTAGACGCCTGTGCGGCACATATTTGTGAAATTATTCGGGCAGAGAGCACGAAATCCGGCAGAATGACAGAAGAAATCAATGCGTTTTTAGCATAATATAGAATCAGAAGAGGTAGAAAATTATGATTACACCATCCATTGCAGAGCTTACACAAAACAAATTCAACAGATACACCCTGGTTATTGCTACCGCTAAGTGCGCGAAAATGATCACAGATGAGTATGTGGCACAAAGAGAGCTGGCGGAACGTCGGATTGCCAATAAAGAAACGGATAAAAGTATTGCTTCTATGATTCGCAGGGAATATCGGGATGATAAAGCAGTAAAGACTGCTGTCAACGGTTTGTACAATAAGGATTTTCTGATTGTTGGCTTGACGGATGATGAAGAAGATACTGCTCCGGATGCAGATGTGACGGAATCTGAGGAATAAGGGTTTGTCCCATAAAATCGCCCTATTATGATTGTAAAGTACTGCCGCCAAACTCGGCGGCAGTACTTTGATATTTTGGTAATTGCAGGAGGGATCGTATGGTCAGAGAATTTGCGGCAGTGCGTATTTTAGACGCACCCTATCATGCAGATCATGGATATGACTATTATATCCCTGCCGAGCTTTCTGCCTCTGTTTTCCCCGGAAGCCTTGTAAGCGTGCCGTTCGGACGCGGAAACCGGCAAGCGCGCGCGGTTGTAACCGAGGTGCGGGGCAACAGCGACTATGAAAAAACGAAGCCGATTTTATCAGTAACCGGAAACGGACCCCTTCTGGATGATGAAATGTTAGGCATATGCCGATTTCTGTGTAATTACACATTATGCACCTTTGGAGAGGCTGTCCGAACGGTTATTCCCGCAGCGGCAATGTCAAAAATGTTCGATTATTACAGCGCCGCCGAAGGGGATCACGAAAAAAAATTGAAAAAGCTGTCGGAAAAGGCACTGCTTTTTTATTCCTACATCAAAGCAAGAGACGAGGTTTCCGCGCAGCAGCTGAAAACAAAATTCGGCGATGAAGCTGCAACCTTGGCGGCGTCCCTTGTAAAATCCGGTATTATTACACGTGAGTCCAGAATCAAAGTGCGTGCCAGCGATCGGTATGACGCATATGTTTCTCCTGTAATGGACAGCTTTGCCAGTATGGTTACGGCAGGCAAGCTGAAAAGTCCCTTGCAGGCCCAGATTCTGGTTGCTTTGTCTAAAACCGGCAGAATCAGTGCGGAGGAATTGTTCGAGCGAATCGGGGCAAGAGCAAGAGTACAGCTGAACGCTTTGGAAAAAAAGAAGCTAATTCATGTGGAGCGCGTGGAAAGCTATCGGAACCCCTATGCAGTTCCGGAGGGTACAGAGACGGTGGACGCCGCTCCTTTGTCAGCGCAGCAGCAGACGGCGTTTGAAAAGCTGGAAGAGTTGTATACTACCGGTGCTGCCGCAGCGCTGCTTCACGGGGTGACGGGAAGCGGAAAAACCAGAGTGATCAAAGAAATGATCGACCGGGTTCTACAGGACAGGCGCGGCGTGATCGTTCTGGTACCGGAGATTTCCCTTACTCCCCAGGTGGTGGAGTATTTCTGCAAATGCTATGGAAATCGTATTGCTGTGATCCATTCCAAGCTGTCTGCTGGTGAACGGTATGATGCGTGGAAACGGATTCGCAAAGGACTTGCGGATGTAGTTATCGGCACACGTAGTGCAATTTTTGCACCGATTCCCAAGATTGGAATGATCGTTATTGACGAAGAACAGGAACATACGTACAAATCAGATACAGACCCCAAATATCAGGCGCACGATGTGGCGCGGTATCGCTGTGGACAGCATAACGCATTGCTGCTGCTGTCCTCCGCAACCCCTTCATTGAGTTCCTATTATAAGGCAATGGCGGGGGTATACACGCTGGTTGAGATGCAGCAGCGCTATGGCAATGCCCGGCTTCCCGATGTAGCAGTCAGCGATATGCGCAGCGAAATAGATGCGGGGAATACTTCCCCTATCAGTATTGGTCTGCTGGAGCGTCTCAGGGAAGTGCGGGATAAAAAGTCCCAGGCGATCATATTCTTGAACCGGCGGGGCTACAGCAGCGCTGTAAGCTGCCGTGTGTGCGGTGAGGCGATCCGGTGTCCGAATTGCTCCGTGTCTCTCACCTATCATACCCGGGCGCCCATTGGCGTGACGGAGGATGCCCAGGATTATTTCCGCCGCCGCAGCGAGCGCGGAGATCTTGCCTGCCACTATTGCGGATACCGTACGCCGGTGCCAAGCACATGCCCCACATGCGGTGCGGAGCATTTTCGGTTTATGGGGTGCGGCACCCAACAGGCACAGGAGGAAATCGAACGTCTTGTGCCGGGATTGCGGGTGCTGCGTATGGATATGGATACCACCCAGGCGAAAATGTCCCACAGGGAACTGATTGAAAGCTTCCGAGAGGGCGGCGCCGATGTTCTGCTTGGAACACAGATGGTTACCAAGGGGCATGATTTCCCTCATGTAACGCTGGTTGGTGTTATGAATGCAGACGGCAGCCTGTACTTAGATGATTTCCGTGCGGCAGAGCGCACATTTTCTATGCTGACCCAAGCGATTGGTCGTGCCGGACGTGCAAACGAACCGGGGATTGCAGTGGTGCAGACCTGCAATCCGGATTCGCCGGTCATACGGATGGCGGCAATGCAGGATTACAAATCCTTTTATGAGCGGGAGATTCCCCTGCGGCAGGCATTGGTGTTTCCCCCGTTTTGTGATATTGCCGTTGTTACTTTGTACAGCAGTGATGAAGCCCTGCTTTCCGCATCTGCCGCAAAGCTTGCTGATAATGTAAAAGAACTTTTGAAAGGCGCGTTTCAGGATGTGGAAGCGGTTGTGTTCGGCCCCTTTGAAACGCCCGTTTACCGGATACAGAATGTGTGCAGGATGCGGTTGGTTATCAAATGCCGACTGAACCGGCGCGCGCGAAAAATGATCGGCAGCTTGCTGATTTCCTTTGGAAAAAGCGGTACAAAAAATCTGCCGATCAGCGCAGATTTGAACCCTTCCAGTTTATAATTGAAGAAAGGTATGGTTGGATAATATGGCTATTCGGAATATAGTGAAAGAAGGAGATCCGGTTCTCCGTGGAAAATGCCGCCCGGTAGAGGAGATCACCCCCCGGATTCTTACGTTGCTGGACGATATGCGGGAGACACTTGCCGATGCGGACGGAGTGGGTCTTGCAGCGCCCCAGGTGGGCGTACGCAGACGGGTTGTGATCGTTGTAAATGAAAAGGATGAAATGATCGAATTGATCAATCCGGAAATCATAGAACAGAGCGGGCATCAACGGGATCTGGAAGGATGCCTTTCTGTGCCGGGACGGTGGGGATATACAAACCGTCCCATGCATGTGACAGTGCAGGCACAGGATCGGGAGGGGAAAACCTTTACCGTATCCGGCAGTGGACTGACGGCAAGAGCCTTTTGCCATGAACTGGATCATTTGGACGGGATACTGTTCATTGATCACGCTGAGGAATGTGAAATTGACGTGTAAACAGCACATATAAGGGAGGGGATATATATGCGGATTCTTTTTATGGGAACGCCTGATTTTGCACAGATTTGTCTGCGTGCTTTGGTTGAGGCGGGACTGAATGTGGTTGGCGCTGTAACCCAGCCGGACAAGCCGAAGGGACGCGGGTATCAGATGATTCCCCCACCGGTGAAGGTGTATGCCGGGGAGCAGGGGATTCCTGTATATCAGCCCCAGATGCTGAAGGACGGCGCTTTTGCGGAAACCCTGGCGCAGCTTGCGCCGGATCTCATTATTGTTGTTGCTTACGGCAAAATTCTGCCTTCCTATATTCTGGAGTATCCCCGCCTTGGCTGTATCAATGCCCATGGCTCCCTCCTTCCCAAATATCGGGGCGCAGCGCCGATTCAGCGTGCCATTATGGAGGGAGAGCAGGAAACCGGGATCACGATTATGTATATGAATGAGGGGCTTGACACCGGAGACATGCTTTTGTGGGAAAAAACGCCGATTTCCAATACGGATAATTTTGAAACCCTTCATGATCGGCTGGCCGTTATAGCAGGCAGACTTTTGGTGCATGTCGTTCCTATGCTGGAAGCAGGTACGGCAGTACCGATTCCCCAGGATGATGCGCTCGCAAACTATGCCAGCAAAATTCTCAAAGAAGACTGTGTATTGGATTTTTCAAAGGACGCTCAAACACTGTTTCATCAGATCCAGGGGCTTTCTCCCTATCCCTTGGCAATGACGAAAACGCCCAACGGGAAGCTTTTGAAAATTGTATCTGCAAAAATGACGGAGGACAGTACGCAGGCTCCGGCTGGAACGGTCGCAGATTTGTCTGACGACGGTTTTACAGTGGTATGCGGAGACGGAAAAAAGCTGCTTATCACGGGGGTTTTGCCTGAGGGGAAGGGCAGGATGCAGGCGGCTGATTTTGTCCGCGGCAGACGGATCCAGGCGGGAGAACTGCTGACATGGATGTGAAAAAGGTCAATCCCGGGCGGCGCGCTGCGTTTTCTTCTTTGTGCAAAATGAAGGCAGGGAAATATACCAATCTGGAAGTAAATACCGTTTTGCAGCGGGCGGAAATGTCTGAGGCGGATCGGGGGCTTTATACCGCCCTTGTATACGGCGTGACAGAGCGGCTGATTACATTGGATTATATCATAGATTCCCTTTCCGGGCGGTCTGTTCATACACTGGATGAGGAAGTTTTGTGCGCGCTGCGTCTTGGCATTTATCAGCTGACATTTATGGATCGGATTCCGCCCCATGCGGCAGTGTCAGAGTCTGTATCTCTGGCGCCAGCAAAAGGACGCGGTTTTGTCAATGGAGTTCTGCGCACGTTTGTCCGGGGCGGGTGCGCGGTGCCTATGCCGGAGCGGACAGATAAAAACTACTTATCGGTGCAGTATTCGGTGCCGATTCCACTTTGTTCTGCGTTTGTAGAATGGTTTGGCGCAGATACAGCCGAACAGATTTTTGCATCTTTTTTGAAGCCGGAGGGAACAGCGCTGCGAGTAAATACGCTGCGTTATACTGCAAAGGAAGTTGCAGAACGTCTGCATGGAACCGTATCGGCACTGTGCGGCGGATGTGTAAAAACAGCATCTTTTGCCGGAGTACTGGAAGGGGTGGAAGCCGGAGACTGGTTTGTGCAGGATGAAGCGTCAGCCTTGTGCGCCCATATATTGGGTGCGCGCCCCGGAGAGAGAGTTGCGGATGTTTGTGCTGCTCCGGGGGGGAAAAGCTTTGGAATTGCTATGGATATGGAAAATACCGGAACGCTGTATGCTTTTGATTTGCATGCAAACAAGCTCTCACTGATCCAGCGGGGAGCAGAGAAGCTTGGAATATCTATTCTGCAAACGGAGGAACGGGACGCACGGGATCCCCTTGCAGACCTTATCGGAAAGGCGGATCGGGTGCTGTGCGACGCCCCCTGTTCCGGTCTTGGTGTGATCGGAAAGAAACCGGATATCAAGTACAAGGATATGGACACACTTGCCCGGCTGCCCCAGGTGCAGTTTGAGGTGCTTGTTGGCGCATCAGCCTATGTACGCTCCGGCGGAATATTGGTATATTCCACATGTACGCTGAATCCGGCAGAGAATGCAGGGGTAACAGATCGGTTTTTGGCTGCACATCCGGAGTTTGAGCCAGCGCCTTTTTCCTTTGGTGGAACAGAACAAAGCAGCGTAATGCTGCTTCCTCATATACATGGCACAGATGGATTCTACATTTGCAAAATGCGGAGAAAGTGAGGTCAGTGTGACAGAAAAACCGGATTTGTTGGGAATGACCTTGGCGGAAACAAAAGCGTTTGTAAAGAATTTGGGAGAAGCTGCTTTCCGTGGACAGCAGTTGTACGGCTGGATGCAGAAAGGGGCTTCTTTTGATGAAATGACCAATCTGCCTTTGGCATTCCGTAAAAGGTTAGAGGCGGAGAGTACATACAGACTGCCCCGTATTCTGCAAAAGCAGGTTTCCAAAATGGATGGCACAATCAAGTATTTGATGGGCATGATTGACGGAGAGTGCGTGGAAAGCGTATTTATGCGGTATGCTCACGGAAACACGGTGTGCGTTTCCTGTCAGGCTGGGTGTCGGATGGGATGTGCGTTTTGCGCGTCTACCTTACGGGGACGCAGCAGAGATTTGACTGCTTCGGAGATTTTGGGACAAATTGCAGTCATTGGCAGAGATACAGGTGAGCGGGTTGGCGGTGTCGTTATGATGGGCATTGGCGAGCCGCTAGACAATTACGACAACACAGTGCGGTTTCTGCATCTTGTGTCTGAAAAGGACGGACTGAATATCGGACTTCGTCATATTTCTGTTTCTACATGCGGATTGGTTCCGCGGATTCATTGTTTGGCTGAGGAAGGACTGCCGATCACTTTGTCGGTATCTCTTCACGCATCGGATGATGCTGTACGGGACAGGCTTATGCCGGTGAATAAAACCTATCCGATAGATAGTCTTTTAGAAGCATGTCAGTATTATTTTGATAAAACCGGACGGCGTGTTTCCTTTGAATATACGTTGATTGCAGGAGAGAACGACAGTCTGGCAGATGCTGCGGCATTGGCAAATCGGCTGCGGCGCGGGATACACAGCCCGTGTCATGTTAATTTGATTTTGCTCAATTCTGTGAAGGAAACGGGATTTTCTGCTCCGGGACGGGAGCGGGCAAAGGAATTCTGTGCATATTTGGAGAAGCGGGGAATCAGCGCCACCATTCGCCGTAAGCTTGGCAGTGATATTGACGCTTCCTGCGGACAGTTGCGGTTGAATCATATAGAGTCTTAAATCGTTAAAAAAGACCTCCCGATCGGGAGGTCTTTTACATATAAGTTCGATTCGTCTTACTGAGGAAGTTTACCAGCTAACATGAGACGGAGATAGGTTACATCAGAAGGAGTAATCCTGCCATCTCCGTTTACATCCGCCGCCTTCTTCTGTGCCTCTGTGGGAACCTCTCCCTCCGGAAGCTTACCGGCTAGCATCAATCGCAGATAGGTCACATCGGACGGAGTGATCCTTCCGCTGCCGTCTACATCTCCCGGCTTCAGTACCGGTTCCTCCGGCTTCGCCTGACCACATCCGGTACAGATGCCATCGCTGCCATATGTGTGACCTGTCGCCGGCAGTACCGTCGTTTCCTTGTAGTCGCATCTGGAACAGCTTCTTACGGAGCTTCCCGCCTGGGTACAGCTTGCTTCCTTTACTACCGCTTCTCCTAAGTCGTGCCCCAATGCCGGAATCGTTCCGCCTTCTTCCTCATACCCGCACCGTACACATACGCCGCCTGTATGTCCCGGCTCCGTACAGGTAGGCTCAGAAGAACCTGTCGTAACAAGGCAGTGTCCCTTTGCTGCGATCGCCTCTCCCTGTACTGTGTAGTTGCAGTATCTGCATCCTTCGATTACATAGCCGTCCTCCGTACAGGTGTTCGTATACCGGATCTGCATCAGGTGGCTGTCTCTGGATATTTCTGTATTGCATACCGTACAGTAAACGGCGTGCGCTCCGCTTCCTTTGCTTTCATACCGGTAATAGCTGCTGTCGTTATGATATGCGGTAACCGTTTCTTCCTTCACATAGCCGCAGTCCCCGCAGGTATACCGCAGTTTTCCGTCTTTTGTACAGCTTGCAGCTGTAACAGTTTCCACTGTAAAGCAGGAACCTTCTGTGTGCTTCGCAGGAATCAGTTCTACTGTGGTTTCTCCGCATTTTGTGCAGGTTCTCTCCAGCTTGCCTACGGTAGTGCAGCCTGCTGCCTGGATCACGTTGCCGGCGTCATAGGTATGTGCACATGTGCCTTCCCGTACCGCTGCTTCTACTGCGTTGCCAAGCTCCAGACGGACTGCTGCCATAATGTCATATTCGTCCATATCGCTGTCCCATGCACTGGTGTCGAAGTTGTTCAAGGACAGGTAGTTTACCACATTTTCGGATACCTTGGATACGATATTCTGTGCTGCATCTTTCCCTTTGTATTCCTCCAGCATGGTCAGCATCTGGTATTCCTCGATCCCGTCACGCATTTGTTCCACCCGCACGGTTCCTATGTAGTCTATTTTGCTCAGCCGTCCCTGGGTTGGTCCGTAGAACAGTGTCCCGTTCCCGTAAATGGCGTGTTCGTTTGCTGTGCCTTTATTGTAAATATGTTTGTTTGTACGCCAGGAGTTTTTCTGCCGGTCGCCAGTGACAGTATTATCTACAAAGGTACCATTTTGATAATCATATTCATTCCAGTTGTTGGAGCCATAGTAGAGATAGCCGGTAACTCCGTTCTGATACAACTGCCAGAACAGCATCTTTGTTTGCAGTCCTGTGTTTTCTATCAGATGATTTGCATAGGTGTAACTCTTGTTATAGCCTGCGCTGTATGACCACAAATCTGCGTTGTTGCCTTTTTCCTGCTCGGTGATTACGTAGGAATTTGCTCTGTCATAATAATCACCGTAAATGCTCTCCCAATTAAAGTAGGACTGTCCGTAACGAATCATTCCGGAAATGGTGCAGCTCAGATTCCGAATTACCTGTGCGCCTGTTCCGTTATAACCCACGGCATCCAGTTCCGCAGAGGGGGTGAATGCGTAAACCTGCGGGCACAGAATGTTGGAGCTGTTTGTGTCGAACATTTCCTGCGCGCCGTCACGGATTCCCGCTGTGTCGCTGTAGCTCAGAGGTCCTCCGTAGTAATAGTAAGGATACGGATGATTTTCATGATAGGGAACGACTTT
>CANTEM010000021.1 GCA_947652805.1 uncultured Clostridia bacterium
ATTCTGTGCCTGTGTCAATTCTTCATTCATAAAATTGCCTCCTACCCTTTTACCTGTCAATAAAAGCTATGTTGGAAGCACATCAAATATGTCAGTCTTCTATAATTTCATACATGGAAGCCGCGTCCGCCTTTGCAACATGCTCCCGCACATCCAGCACGCGAAACCGCAGCACCCGCTCTCCAAAAGTGATTTCCACTATATCGCCCGGCTTTACATCATAGGACGCTTTTGCCCGCCTGCCGTTCACCTGAACATGATCATTGTCACAGGCTTCATTGGCAACAGTCCGGCGTTTGATTACCCGGGATACCTTTAAAAACTTGTCCAGTCTCATTGGATTGTCATAATTCCTTTTCAATATATACGATAAACATATTCCCCGAAATAGGAGAAACAGCTCCGATGTAAAATCGGAGCTGTCACAAAACATACAAAATTAACCGTTTACCTTTTCTTTCAGCGCCTTACCAGCGGAGAAGGAAGGATATTTAGATGCAGCAATCTTGATTTCTTCGCCGGTTGCAGGATTGCGTCCGGTACGAGCAGCTCTCTCTTTTACGTCAAAACTACCAAATCCGATGATCTGGATCTTTTCACCTGCAACGAGTGCTTCCTCGATTGCATCAAAAACAGCTACAACAGCTGCATCAGCATCTTTTTTCTTCAATCCAGTCTTGGCTGCAACTACATCGATCAGTTGTGTCTTGTTCATTTTCTGAATCCTTTCATCTTAAAAAATCTGAAAGCTTTGCTTCGCAACGCGTTTCGTGCAGTTAGTATACCACTTTTTTTCAAAAATGACAATAGCTTTTAAGAATTTTCTTCCAAAAGCAGCGCATTTTTCACGATTTTGATGCAAAAATGCCTCTTTTTTTGAAAAAATGGTTCAAACAGAATGGAACTGCTCCGCTTCTTCAGCGCTACGGATAAAAGCGTCACATCTATGGGACAGCGCCGCTTCCAAATCAATTCCTTCCAGCTCCGCTGCGGCGCACAACGCAAAAACCTTGTCAGCCAACCCCTGTGCAAAATCTCCGCCTTCCGCCACTGGGGAATTTTCCGCAGCAGAAAGCGCCTCTTCCCTGGAAGCATACCCGATTCCAAGCTTTTTCCGTGCCTTGCCCTGAATTTTCTGTGCGCGCAGGAGAGCAGGCAGATACGGCGGAACCCGCCGCAGTGACTGAGCAACGCTTTCGATCTGTTTTTCTTCGGATTTGATTTCATCCCATTTCTGCAAAACCTGATCGCTATTTTTTGCATCCCCAGCGGCAAAAACATGGGGATGCCGATGGATCATTTTTGCAGTGATGTCATGAATCACATCCTCTATAGAAAAGCATCCCTTCTCCTCTTCTATACGTGCATGAAATACCGCTTGAAACAGCAAATCTCCCAGTTCTTCCCGCAGAAGCGCCGCATCCTCCGTATCGATCGCTTCTACCACCTCATATGTCTCTTCGATCAGACATTTCCGAATGCTGGCATGGGTCTGTTCCCGATCCCACGGGCATCCCCCTTCCCCTCTCAAAAGCGCCATTACAGAACGCAGCGAGTCAAAATCATGTCTTATTTCGTTTATAAGTTCCTGTTTGTTTTTCATTTCTATACCTTATTTCATCAACTTCAGTTTATGAAGCAATCTATAAATTTTTTCACCCTTTGGAAGAAGCTTCACATCTTCACCGGAAACGCCCCTCAGAAGGAACAGAAGAATCAAATACACAAGCGCTGCCAGGCAAATTGCCGCAAAGGTTGCAATTTTTTCGCTGATATATCCGGACAGCATTTCATATGAGAAAAATGCTGTAGCGGCACAGGCAATACTTGCAAGCAGCGGCTTTCCGAACAAGCCGGACAGACTGGGCATCACGCCCACATGCTTATATACAAAGTAGAGATTCATAACTGTCACAGTCAAATAGCACAGGAAGGTAGAAATCGGCGTCCCCTTCATACCAATGATCTGAATGAGAAAATAGTTTGTAACAACCTTCACGCATGCGCCGGTCAGCATGGAAATCAGCGGTTTGCGTTCATGTCCGTTCGCCTGCAAAATTGCATTCGTCACAGACAATATACAAATAAACGCGGCAGACGGAGCAAGGAGGGTTAAAAGAGGCGCCGCCAATTCCACTGAGCTCGCCTTATAAAACAAATTCAAAATCGGGCGGGACAGTGCTGCAAGTCCAAGCCCGCAGGGAATGCCGATCAGCATTGCCACACGCATGGAAGATTCCATAACAAGACGGCACCGCTCGTGATCTCCTTTTTTTCTTGCCGCTGAAAGCAAGGGGACAATAGCATAGGATATCGGATAGATCAGCGCCGGAGGCAGATTGAACATGGGAACTGCCAAAGAGGTGTAATTTCCGTAGAGGGATGTCGCCGCTACCTGGGTAAGACCGGTAGATTGCAGCAGCTGCTGCACGATCGCCGCATCGATCAGATTAGTCAAACTCATGACAGACGCGCTGATCGTAATTGGCAGCGCTATAATCACAAGCCTTTTCAGCAGCGTTCTCTGGGGCAGCATTGTTTCATCCTCTCCGGAAACTGCCACATACTCCGCATCGTATCGCTTTTCTTTAAAAAGCAGCTTTGCAAAGGTGAGAAACATCATTCCCAGCGCAGCACCAATAGTCAGTCCTACCACCGCATAGGCAGCCACAATGTAAATAGGTTCACCCATGCGGATCGCATACAAAGCAAGCGTGATTCCCACGCCAAGCTTGCACACTGCCTCCGTCAGCTGAGAAACAGCCGTAGGAAGCATGGCCTGATATCCCTGGAAGTATCCCCGCAGAGCACTGGACATACAAATAAAGAACAGGGTGGGGGCAATCGCCATAATGCAATACTTGGTATTTCCGGCACCAATCATCACGGACAGTGGTCCTGCTCCCAGCAGCATTACCAGCATGCCCACAACGCCAATGACAAAGAAAAGGATCAGCGATACCCGCAAAATACGTTTTACCTGTCGTATTTTTCCTGCGGCACGACTGTCTGCAACCATAATGGATATGGCAGTTGGCAATCCGGCTGTGGAAACCATATACAGATATGTATAAATGGTATAAGCGGCATTATAATATCCCATGCCTTCATCGCCCACGATGTGGTTCATGGGAATTTTGAACATTAAGCCGATTGCTTTTACAATAAGGTTTGATACCGTCAAAATCAGCACGCCGGAAAAAAACAGTTTTGTGCTGTTATGGTTTTTTCCTCCATGACCGCTCCTCTCGGAACGGATGGATCCACCTGCATTTTCTCTCACAACAATATCCTTTCGCTATGTAGGGCATACGCCCGTTAAATTATAAATTCCCGGAACACAGACCCCATAGGAATCATAGACACGTCCACAGCGCTTTCTGAAAACTGCCAAAGCCGTCCGCGCAAGTCCTGTATCCAGTCATAATGGGGACCGACTGCCGGATAGTCGTCGGTAATCCGTAAAAAATATCTGCCGATCAGAAAAATTTCATATGGCAGCATCGAATTGATAACATAATCACAGCCGCCCACATAGGGAAAAATATTCTTCTCCTCATTGCTGCGAACGGAATCCCACAGCGCCATGGTGTAATGGGGCGAAGAATCCCTGTGGTAAAAATCCCGGACAATCCGGCGCATTAAACGGATTTCATTTTTATCAAATCTGGTCCCGCAGACATTGGCTCCCTGCTCCACGCTGATATAAATACTTTTATATCCAAATGGCTCCAGAATCTGGGTAATTTGCGGATAAATTGCCTGAATCCCTTCAAACACATAAATATCCCGCTCATCCGGCTGATATTCCGTATAAGCAATACGCTTGCGCCGGGGAAAATCAAAGGTAGGAAGCAGTACCTTTTCCCCTGCGGAAATGGCCTCGACAGTAGAAGCAAAGTACGCAAGATCAAGGGAATCCGCACCTTCAAAGTCCGTAATACCCCGTCGCTCCATTTCTTCACTGTCGAGGTAAAAATCATCTATGGAAAGCACCCGCGCCCGTCTGCCGGCGCGCTCAATTTCTCCGGTCAGCTTCGCAGCAGTAGTTGTTTTCCCCGAGCAGGACGGTCCCGACAAGGTCACACAGCGAAGCTCCGACAGTCCGGCTATTTCCGTAGAAATTGCATGCAACCGCGTCTCAAACTGTTCTTCACATGCGCTGCAAAATGCAGCCGCCTCCTCTTTTGTTTTATATATACGATCTATTTCAATCATAAATGCAATTATTTCTCCCTAAATTTTCTATAAAAATTCGCAGCAGACTGATACAGCTGCTCCGCCTTTCCCTGTTCATCCTCTCCCGCAAGATATTCATATGGATATTTTTTCTCACAAATGCGCAAAATATTCTTTTCATCCGGACTTGGCGAAACCAGTTTCGTCATAGCAGATGCTCCTGCGCCAAATATGGAATGGATTTCCTCCATCATGTAAATATTGTACAGACAAGGATGACCGGGAAGCGCATAGCCTGTATTTTCCAGATTGCCCGTGGTATTTTTCTGTCGGTACAAATAGTACGGCGCATAGCCCGCCTCCTGTATCCTGTTCACAGAGGTTTCCACAGCCGCAGCAGTCTCCATATCCCGTACCCGGTAAATCTCCCGATCCGATTTTGTTATGGATGCGCCGCGCTTCACATAAAAGGTATGCACAGTTACATTCTCCGGTGCAAGCGCCAGCACCCCCTCCAGGGAATTTATAAAGCTTTCCCTGCTCTCCCCTGGAAGCCCAGCGATCAAATCTACATTGATATCCTGTATACCGCAATCTCTTGCAGTCTGATAGGCGTGGTAAAAATCCGCCGCCGTATGCCGCCTGCCTACTGCGGCAAGCACCGTATCATTCAACGTCTGGGGATTCACGCTGATTCTGGTCACACCCCGACGCACAGCAACCGCCAGTTTTTCTGGATCAATCGTATCCGGGCGCCCTGCCTCCAGGGTAAATTCCTGCAAGCGGGAAACATCCCAGCATTCGCCGATCACCCCCAGAATGGTGTCCAGTTGAGACGCATCCAGCGTAGTCGGCGTTCCCCCTCCGATATATACGGTAGCCACTTCCAGCCCCAGCTTCCCGATTATCGCAAATACACTGCGTATCTGCCTGCACAGAGCGGCAAGATATTCCGGAATCAGAGAAAGAAGCCGCTGAGAGGTAAAGGAAACAAAGGAACAGTATGCGCACCGGGACGGACAAAAAGGAATTGCTATATAAACGCTGCACATATTCCGCACGTCCGGCGTAATCAGAGAACGGGTATCACAGGCAGTCCGTACCGCAAGTTGCGCTTTGCTCTCCTGACAGAAAAATTCTGCAGTGAGACGTCCCACAGCTTCCTCCGGGGTCATGCCCTTCTCCAGCATATCCAACACCATACCTACAGGGCGCACCCCAGTAAGCATGCCCCAGGGGGGCGTGGCGCCGCTATACTGCTGTCCTGCAAGGAGCATGGCGCCGCCTGCCGCTGTTTTGCACTGCATTTCTCTGGAAAGCCGCGCCGCCGTCTCCGCCGGAACGGTATATTCCGCCCTCCAATCTCCGGCAGGCGTGTGAATGGAAGCATATCCGGTCACTGTATCTGATTCCGTAACCGTCAGTTCCACGCGTTCTCCCGATTCGTCCCCTTCCTTTGGAAACTTAGACCCGGGAAAGAACAGAAGCACCAGGGTTTCCGCAAAATACCGGCTGATATATCCGTTTGTTATCAGAGTCATATGCTTCGTTCGCCTTTCAATACTCTGCTGTCCATGGGAATCGTAACAGGTCCGTCATTTACCAGGGACACCTGCATATCCGAACGGAATTTGCCCCGGCAGACCCCGGGAACGAGGGGCGTTATATACCCGCAGAAATATTCAAACAGTTTTTCCGCACGCTCTGGTGCCGCACTTGCGAAAAAATCCGGTCGGTTGCCTTTTTTATAGGAGGCATAAAGGGTGAAATTCGGAACGACCATAACCGTTCCACCGATATCACCGATGGAACAGTTCATTTTACCTGCATCATCCTGAAACACCCGCAGCTTGGCAATTTTTTCAGCCAGCAGCTCCGCATCCTTTTCCGTATCTTCAGCAGACATGCCCAGCAGGATCAAAAATCCCCGTCCGCACTGGGAAAAAGGTTCCCCGTCTGCAACAACCGATGCAGAGCGGATCCGTTGTAAAATTGCTAACATATCAGTTAAACCCTCTGATTACAGAATTGACATGCGGAACTGCTTTCAGCTTGGACATCACAGAGTGGAAATGCCCTGTATCCTTACAAGTGAATTTTACATTGATAATAATATCATCTTCCCCATGCTTTCTGGTATTGATCTGTAAAATAGACACCCGCATTTCCGCAAGGGCAGCCGTAACGCCTGCAATCACGGAAATATCGTTATCTGCAAAAATCTGGATCATTGCTTCAAACACGCCGTGATCCTGATGAATTTCCTCCATATCCCATTCTGCACGAATCCAGCGGTGGAAGAATTCGTCTCCCTGCATGCCGGTGACGACGTTGGGACAATCCCGTTTATGAATCGACACACCGTAGCCCTTGGTAATGAAGCCGATGATCGCGTCTCCCGGAAGGGGATTGCAGCACTTCGCAAACTTGACGGCGCAGCCACGTTCTCCATCCACGATAATGCCCCCGGATTTTCCGGATACGGGAGAGGGCACCGTTTTAACCTGCTCCGCCTCCAGTATCGGTTCTGGTTCCTCCGGGCTGACCAGTTTTTCCACTTCCTCCCGCAGCTTCGGCAGCACCTTGCTGATCGGCATACCGCCGTAGCCTATGGTATTGCACAAATCCTCGCCGCTGTGCATTCCCATACGCGTTGCAACATTTCCGATGATCTCTGTTCGCTGGGATTCCGTAGCATTCCGGGAAATCCGCAAAATTTCCCTGTCCAGTTCTCCCCGCCCGATTTGAATGTTTTCGCTTCGTTTTTCCCGCTTGAACCACTGGCGGATTTTGTTGCGTGCTTCACCGGTGCGGACGATTTTAAGCCAGTCCCGGCTGGGTCCCTTGGAAGCAGCAGAGGTGAGAACCTCCACAATTTCCCCGTTTTGCGGACATTTATCAATGGGAGCAATCATACCGTTGATTTTGGCGCCCACCATTTTGTTGCCCACCTCCGAGTGGATCGCATAGGCAAAGTCAATGAGCGTGGATCCCTGAGGCAGCGCAATCACGTCACCCTTTGGGGTAAATACAAAGGTTTCATCATGGAAAATGTCGATTTTCAGGGAATGCATGAAGTCGTCCGGATCAATGGCTTCGTTTTCCGTATCAATCAACTTGGAAATCCATGCAAGCTTATTATCCATATCCTCCTTGCTTTGGGCGCCTGTTTTATACTTCCAATGGGCGGCAATACCGTATTCCGCCACATGGTGCATTTCTCTCGTTCGGATCTGCACCTCAAAGGGAACGCCTTCCCGCCCGATCACCGTAGTATGCAGGGACTGATACATGTTCGGCTTCGGCGTAGAAATATAATCCTTGAACCGCCCTGGCATGCTTTTATACATCTCGTGAATAATACCCAGTGCGGTGTAGCATTCCAGTTCCGTTTCCACAATGATCCGCAGGGCATAAAAGTCATAGATTTCATCAAATTCCTTGCATTGATTAAACATCTTCCGGTAAATACTGTATACCGTTTTCACACGCCCTTCCAAAGTGAAACTAATATTGTACTTTTCCAGATGCGCAGAAACATTCGCACGGACATTTTCAATAAAATTCTGATTCTGTCCGTATTTTTCTTCGATATGTCGGCTTACTTCCGCATACCCAATGGGATCCAGATAGGACAGAGCGAGATTTTCCAGTTCCTGTTTGATACGCTGAATACCGAGACGGTGTGCCAAAGGCGCATATACATGCATCGTTTCAAGGGCTGTGGTTCTGCGCTTGTGCTCCGGTTTTGCATCCAACGTGCGCATATTGTGCAGCCGGTCGCACAGCTTAATAAATATAACCCGCACATCCTTGGACATGGCAAGAAGCATCCTTCGGATGTTTTCCATCTGCGCTTCTTCCTTGTCCTCAATGTTCAGATCCACCAGCTTAGTCAGTCCGCTGACTAACATGGCAACATCTGTACCGAACCATTTTTCAATGGTGGCAATATCCGTTTTATCCGAACAGTCTTCCACCGTATCATGAAGAAACGCTGCACAAATGGAATCCGTGTCCAGCCCCAGCGCAGCTACAATTTCCGCAACAGCAACCGGATGTATAATATACGGTTCCCCGCTATTGCGGAACTGCCCTTCATGGAGATTTGCCGCATACAGATATGCCTGTGTGATCTTTTCTAAATCGTATTTTTTCCCGCTGGACTTGAGCATACCAAGTAAATTCTTGATATCGTCCGCACTTCTTTCAATCTGACCTGATGTATTCATATAAAGTTACGCTTTCCCTGTTAAAAATGCTGTCCGTAATTTTTTCAAAATGCCTGATTTGTTTAAATCTGCTTTCGTTTTTACATAAATATATTTAAAGCGATAAATTTCCCGCTCACTTTCCAGTTTTTCCACACCCAGTATATTCATCTCCTCAAAGATCCGGATGATATATTTGACCTTTACATACCGCATATCCCGTCCGGCACTGTGCAAAAGATTACACAAGGACCGAACACTGAAGCTGTCATGCTCCAGACGCAGTTCTTTTTTTATTAAATTATATAAAACACCGCAATCCTCTCTGGACGGAACGATGCTTTCCGCTTCCTCCAGCGTTAGCTGCAATTGTGCTTTTCCACTGTTAATTGTCTGATACAGTGTCCGCTCCTTTTCATAAACCTGTGCCGATTCTTCACACAGCCGTATATCCTTCACGATAAACTGGAGACTTTTCACATTCTGATAGGAATTGATATCCAGTTGAAACAATACATCGATCGTATCTCCCTCGTACAAATCCAGATCCCCCAGCGATTTTCTGAAAAACATCGCTGTAATAATCAATGCGTCCTTTGTCAGCGTCATTTTTATATGCTTTCCGCCCCCGACGGTGGAAACAGAGGACAACCGCATACCGCGCATTACAAACAGAGGTACCGGATTAGAGACTCCAAACGGCTCCAACCTATACAGCTGTGCCGCCTGGGTCATATGTATATCGGAAGGAATGAGTTCACATTCCGCCTCTATCACCGGCGCGGGTTCCTTCTGCGCAAAGCATCCTCTTGCATAATCATTGATTCTGGCACGAAAAGCCGCAAGATTCTCCCGGCTGACAGATAGCCCTGCCGCAAGCTCATGACCGCCGTATTTCAGCAGCAGATCCTCACAGTGGGTAAGTGCATCAACCAGATTCATTCCCTTGATGCTTCTGCCGCTCCCCTTGCCTATATCTCCCTCTCCCGCTTCTCCATTATCAAAGGAAATCAAAATAGAGGGTTTGCCATATTTTTCTGTAATTCTGGAAGCAACGATCCCGATAATACCATGATGCCATTTTTCATCTGCCAGCACAATCACCGGCTCCTGTGCAAAATCGCCGTCACCGTCAATGCGTGCAAACGCCTCCTCCATAATTTTGTTTTCTTCCCCTTGCCGTTCCTGATTGATTTCGCACAGTTCTCTTGCCAAGGCGTCCGCACGCGCCCGATTCTGTGACAAAAGCAGATCTACCGCAATAGATGCACTGCGGATTCTCCCGGCAGCATTCAACCTGGGCGCAATGGTAAAGCCCACATATCCGGAAGTAATTTTCCGTTTCTGACCCGGTCTTGCATCTGTATTGATCGCATCCAGCAGCGCTGCAATAGATACTCTGGGAGTCGTCTCCATCATATGAAGGCCTCTGGAAACGATCAAACGGTTTTCGTCCCGCAAAGGCATCACATCTGCTACCGTTCCTAACGCTGCAAGATCCATATACTGGTCGCTCACACAACGGATATTCTCCAACATGGAACGCTGGGGGCAGCGCAAAATTTCCATGGCGCACAAGAGTTTGAACACAACGCCGACTCCTGCCAGTTCCTTAAACGGATACAGACAGTCCGGCTGTTTGGGATTGACTACCGCATACGCTGCCGGAACCTTGCTGTGACATTCGTGGTGATCTGTCACAATCACTTCCATGCCAAGGCTGTGAATCATATCTGCTTCTGCTACAGCGGTAATTCCTGTGTCAACGGTAACAATCAGGTTGCATCCGTCGGCGCAAAGCTGCCGCAGGGAGGCTTCCGTCATCCCGTATCCCTCCCGGACGCGGGAAGGAATATAATAATCCACGTTTCCACCGAGAGCAGACAAATACATATATAAAATAGATACGGAAGTGACTCCGTCTACATCATAGTCTCCATAAATGACAATCTTCTCTCCTGCCCCAAGGGATGCAAGAATCTTCTCCGCCGCCCGGCGCATGTCTTTCATTAGAAACGGATCGTACAAACGATCCGTCCGGCATTCTAAAAAATCGACAGCTGCGTCTGCATCGGTACATCCTCGGTTGACAAGCAGCTGTGCCGTGGGCAGACAAATATCCAGCGCTGCTGCAATTTCCCCAGCAGCTGCATTCTCCTCTACCTGGCGGCGGGTGGCTTTTACATCCCATATTGTTTTACTCATAGCAGACTTCATCGTCATAGCATATCCTCTACCGACCAAACGGTTCAATTTTAGATTTTCCACTTTCTTGCAAAAGGTTCTCACAATGTCCGATTGTACCGACCGAGAATCTCCAACGCAACCCGCATTCCGTCCACAGCGGCGCTCATGATCCCGCCTGCATAGCCGGCGCCTTCCCCGCAGGGATATACCATACCGTGCCCGACTGCCGTCAAATCCTCGCCCCGCAAAATACGTACCGGAGCGCTTGTCCGCGTTTCGATACCGGTAAGCGGCACGTCC
This sequence comes from uncultured Clostridia bacterium, assembly GCA_947652805.1. GTDB lineage: Bacteria > Bacillota > Clostridia > Oscillospirales > CAG-272 > Avispirillum. Next base: position 10,878 of record CANTEM010000021.1, read on the forward strand.
GGCGCATCATATCCGGGAATCTTCCCTGCGAAACGGTGCAGGCCTTCCTTCAGCATGTCCGAAGCAAAAGAAGGAAGCAGCTTGTTAAAATCCGCAGGCGTTACCCTGTCATTTCTGTAAGACGGAGTAATCCGTCCGCCAAATCCGCCCGGTTTGCCTGCATAAAAAGCGCCGACACTTTGACAGGGGGCACTGTAATCGCAGCCGCCCGCCCGAAAAGCCGCATGTTCCAAATCCCGCTGAAACTGAATTGCTCCGGCAGGGCGGCCGCCAAAATCTCCGGGAAGCACAGACACTGCCACAGCAGCGTTTCCGTTGCGCATATCACGGTCATGTCGGCTCATCCCATTGGTTACTACACCGCCATGCTCTGATGCGGCCGCAACCACTTCCCCGCCAGGACACATACAGAAGGTATATACCCCCCGTTCTCCTCGCCGCCAGGACATCTGATATTCCCCGTGTCCCAAGGATGCGGCAAGCTCCGGATGTCCATACAAAGCGGCATCCAGATCTTTTTGCAAATGTTCTATACGCACGCCTATGGAAAAGGGCTTTGCCTCTACGGCATAGTCCGTTTCTATCAAATAGGCGTATAAATCTCTTGCACTGTGTCCGGTTGCAAGCACCACAGGTCCGCAGCCTATTCTTTCACCGTTTGCCCGGATCCACCCGTCTCCGATTGCCTCTGCTTTGGTACAATACTGTATTTCACCACCAAGGCTGCGAATCTCCCGATCGGCATTCGCCACTACATCCCGCAAAATATCTGTACCGATATGGGGCTTGGCACGCCAGAGAATATCCTCCGGCGCGCCAAGCGTGCGGAGTGTTTCCAAAACGAATCCGCACTTGCTGTCCCCGATCCGGGTAGTC
>CANTEM010000022.1 GCA_947652805.1 uncultured Clostridia bacterium
AGTGTAAGAAATGATGCTTCATCCGTTTCACAGAACCGGAAAAGCACATGAACCAAAGAAAGGTATTCTCCCAATTATGAGCGTAGCATTTAAACGCGTACTTCTGAAGCTGTCCGGCGAAGCCCTCGCAGCAAAGGACGGCGTAATCAATTACGAATATATCCAGCAAATCGGCGGGGTAGTCGGTCGCTGTATGCAGGAGGGCGCACAAATTGCCATTGTCGTAGGCGCAGGCAATATCTGGCGGGGCAGACAGGGCTTTGACATGAACCGCGTCCGGGCAGACCACATGGGCATGCTGGCAACTGCAATCAATGCTCTTGCCATTCAGGATGCATTTCTATCCGTGGGCGTAGACACCGTCGCCATGACTGCCAACCCAATGCCTGCTTTTGCAGAGCTTTACACCCAGCGGGACGCAATCCGTGCGCTGGAATCGGGCAAAGCTGTGGTACTGGGCTGCGGCACTGGCAATCCCTTTTTCTCCACCGACACCGGGGCAGTGCTCCGGGCTGTAGAAATCGAAGCAGATGTAGTCCTCATGGCAAAGAATATTGACGGCGTGTACACCGCCGATCCTAAAAAGGATCCAAATGCCCAGCGGCTGGATGAAACCACATATGACTACATTCTGTCCAATCATCTGGGCGTAATCGACATGACTGCGGCAAGCCTTGCCATGGACAACGATCTTCCTCTGTATCTGTTCGGTCTGGATAATGCGGAAAACATTTATCGTGTTATAAAAGGCGAAAAGATGGGGACGATTGTAAACAACGGAACAAAGAAAGCATAAATTAGAATATTTAGAAAAGGAAGGGTAAAAAGCAATGAAATTAGACAACAAGCCTTTTGAAGAAAAAATGAAGAAAACCATCGCCGTATATGAAAGTCAGCTGGACTCCGTTCGGGCAGGCAGAGCAAATGTTGCAGTGCTCAACGGCATCGATGTGGAATATTATGGCACACCCACAGCGATCAACCAAATGGCAGAAGTAAAAGTTACCGATGCCCGCACGATCTGCATTACTCCCTGGGATGCTACCACAGTAAAAAATATTGAAAAAGCACTGCTTGCTTCTGAGCTTGGCATCACACCTCAATCAGACGGAAAGGTGATCCGCTTGATGTTCCCCCAGCTCACAGAAGAACGCCGTAAGGAAATGACCAAGCAGGTCGCCAAAATGGGCGAGGACACCAAGGTATCTGTCCGCAACATTCGCAGAGATGCGATTGATAAAGCAAAGGAACTGAAAAAGAGCGGCGAAATGACGGAGGATGAGCAGAAGCAGTCCGAAAAAGCAATTCAAGATCTTACAGACAAATATATCAAGGAAGTGGACGCAGTAACCGCGAAGAAAAACGCGGAGATCATGGATATCTGATCCGGCAGATACAACCTCCCCCGACGCCGTGGAGATCCGGGGCGTCGGGGGATTCTTGTTGCAGGATATTCCCACCAACAAAAAGGAGATGTCCGGAATATTTATTCCGGCAGACTACATATGTTTTTTAAAAAGAAAAATCTTGCCGCCGATATCCTGTCTGCCGATATAAACAAGGTTGTACAGGATACGGGGCTTTCTCATATTGCCTTCATCATGGATGGCAACGGCAGATGGGCAACTGCCAAGGGGCTTCCCAGAGAAGCAGGACACAGCGTTGGGGTAAAAACCTTTAAGAAAACTGTATCCCGATGCAGAGACTACGGAATCAAAACAGTTACCACATATGCGTTTTCCACCGAAAACTGGAAACGTCCGGAAAATGAAGTCCGGGAAATTATGCGGCTGCTGGACACATATATTAAAGAAGCCAACGATGACAACGAGAAAAACCGGATCCGGTATATTTTTCTCGGAGACAAATCCCGGCTGGATCCCCGGCTTTCGGAAAAATGCTGTTATCTGGAAGAGCTGACCCGGAACAATCCCCTGACGCTGAATATCGCCCTGAACTATGGGGGGAGAAGTGAACTCACCCAGGCATGCAATGCGCTGATCGAAAAGGGTCACGCCGTCACGGAGCAGGATATTTCAGATATGCTGTACACCCGGGAAAGCCCGGATCCCGATTTGATCGTACGCACCGGCGGCGAGTACCGGCTGTCCAATTTTCTGTTGTGGCAGGCCGCCTATGCGGAGCTGTATTTCACCGATTGCCTGTGGCCGGACTATGACGATATAGAACTGAGACGGGCAATTCTGGAATTTTCCAAACGGAAACGCCGGTTCGGAGGCGTATAATTCTAAGTAATAAAAGAAAGCATGAGAATGAAAAATGGTTAAACGTATTATTACCGGCGTGGTGGCTGCGGCACTGTTGGCTGCGGTTTGCATATTCGCCAATTCAATTGTTTTTTCTGTTGCCTTCGGTCTTTTGGCACTGTTGGGCGTTTATGAAATGCTGGGCTGTATCGGCGCGCGCCGCAACTTTACAATTGCCCTTTGCTCCTATGCTATGACGATCATCGCCGTAGTACTGGTGCATACTGTCAGCCGCCATTCCCTGTATATCACCGCATATGCGGGAATGCTGTTCTGTGTGCTGCTGGTTCTGTTTGCATCGGCGGTATTTTCCGACGGACGAGTGCCTGTAGACAAGGTATGTATTGCTTTCACTACCTGCGCTTATGTAATTACCGGATTTATTTCCATTATCCTGCTGCGGGACATGCGCATGGGAAAATATGTGTATCTTCTGGCATTTATCGGTCCCTGGATATCCGACACCTTTGCATATTTCACCGGCATGCTCATAGGACGGCATAAGCTGATTCCCTCCGTTAGCCCGAAAAAGACAGTTGAAGGAAGCCTCGGCGGCATCCTGTTCTGCATCATCGGCTGCGTCGTTTACGGATATGTGGTAAAAACCGTTACAGGCGGCGAAACCCAGTTCCATATTGTATTTTTAGCATTTCTGGGACTGATCATTTCCGTAGTGTCCCAAATCGGGGATCTGATCTTCTCCCTGATCAAACGGCGGTACGACATCAAAGACTACGGCTTTATTTTCCCCGGTCACGGCGGCGTGCTGGATCGGTTCGACAGCGTAATCGCCACAGCGCCCCTGATTCTTATTGCCTGCGAATCTCTGGCAAAGCTGAATTTGATGTAGCGGGGACAGTCCTATGGATACAGAAAAAAGAAAGGTCGCCGTTCTTGGGTCTACCGGTTCTGTAGGCACCCAGGCGCTGGGCGCCCTTGAAAATACCGATACAGAGCTTGTCCTGCTCACAGGCGGACAAAATCTTTCCCTTTTGGCTGAGCAAATCCATACGTTCCGCCCTGCTGTGGCGGCAGTACCTTCCACAGAGGGGGCAGAACGGCTGCGGGAGCTGCTGGGAGATACCAGAACCCGTATATACGGCGGAATAGACGCAATCTGTAAGACAATCGCAGACTGCGGCGCAGATGTGATCGTTCATGCCATATCCGGCATGGCGGGAATCCCCGCCGCGCTGACTGCCGCCGATACCGGCGCGCGGATCGCCATGGCAAACAAAGAAGCCATAATCGCAGCAGGACATCTGATCTATGCGCGGATCGCAGCCTCCGGCGGGGAACTGATTCCCGTAGACAGCGAGCACAGCGCGATTTTCCAGTGTCTCACTGCTTCCGGCGCTGCCGATCCGGGGGCGCCTGCCGATCCGTCCCGGGTACGCAGAATCATCCTCACCGCCTCCGGGGGACCCTTTTTCGGTAAAACTGCGGCCGAGCTTGCAAACGTAACGCCGGAAATGGCGCTGGCGCATCCTACCTGGAAAATGGGCAAAAAGATCACCATAGACAGCGCTACCCTGATGAATAAGGGTTTTGAATGGATTGAAGCCTGCCGGCTGTTCGGTGTTTCCGGGGATCAGGTGGAAATTGTAATACACAGACAAAGTATAATCCACTCCATGGTGGAATACATTGATACATCGGTACTTGCACAGCTTTCCTATCCGGACATGGCGGACTGCGTGCGCTATGCCCTCCATTATCCGGATCGCGCCGCCGCCTGCGGTCCCAGTCTGGATTTTGCCGCCATCGGGTCCCTGACCTTCCACCGTCCGGATGCAGACGCATTCCCTGCCTTAGATATTGCACGGCAGGCATGGAATGCAGGGGGCAGCGCCCCTGCTGCACTGATTGCCGCAGACGAAATTGCCGTAGACGCATTTCTGCAAGGAAAAATCGGCTTTATGGATATCCCCGCACTGGTGCGGGAAACCTTATCCATGTGCCCCATTTGTCCGGTGCAGACAGAAGAAGACGTTTACGGGGCAGACTGCACCGCACGGCAGGCGACACTGTCGCTGATCAAAGTATAACTTACCTGTTTTCCTATTTCTGAAAGGGCGTGATTTCCATTTCTACCGTATTGTATATTTTGCTTGCCATCTTCATTTTTGGCGTGCTTATTTTCGTTCATGAGGGCGGACACTATTTGTTTGCCCGCCTGTTCCACGTGTCGATCCGGGAATTCTCTATCGGCATGGGACCCAAACTCCTTACCCGCACCTCCAAAAAAACAGGCATCGCCTATTCTCTCCGTCTGTTTCCAATCGGCGGGTTTGTCAGTATGGTCGGCGAGGATGAACAGTCGGACGATCCCAATGCGTTCAACAAGAAAAAGGTGTGGCAGCGGATCATCATCGTCTGTGCCGGCGCCCTGATCAATATACTCCTTGGCGTGATCCTCACCTCCGCCCTGGTTTGTGCAAAGCCGGTTCTCGGCTCCACCGTAGTGGCACAATTTGCCGACGGCGCAGTTTCCCAGGAAAAGGGGCTGGAAATCGGCGATGAAATCGTCAAGGTCGGCAAACACAGGGTGCATATCGCAGACGAGCTGGTATATGAAATCATGCGGCTGGGCATTGAACCGGTTGACCTTACCGTGATCCGGAACGGAGAAACGGTGGTCATCGAGGACGTACAGTTCCCGATCATTTCAGAATCCGGCACCGCCTTTGGAGATCGGGATTTTCTCGTGCTTGCAGAGGACGTCTCCGCCGGCACCCTTGTAAAACACTGCTTCTACAGAAGCGGCTATACTGTTCGCATGATCTGGGAATCCCTCTACGACCTTGTAACAGGCAGATACGGCATGCAGGCTGTCTCCGGCCCGGTAGGCGTTACGGAAGCCCTGACGGAAGCCGCCCAGACCAGCAGCTTTAATTTCCTGTATCTGGTTGCAGTGATCACCATGAATCTGGGGGTTGTCAATCTGCTCCCCCTTCCCGCCCTGGACGGCGGACGGCTTGTATTCCTGATTATCGAAGGAATCCGTAGAAAGCCCGTGAAACCGGAAATCGAAGGGTATGTCCATTTTGCAGGCATGGCGCTGCTGATGCTGCTGATGCTGATTATTTGCGTAAAAGACGTTGTCGGATTGTTTTAAGGAAAGGAAAATCCCATGAGACGAAAAACCCGTGCAGTGCATGTAAAGAATAGGATCATCGGCGGGGATGCACCGGTGTCTATCCAGTCGATGACCAACCGACCCGCAAAAGATATTGCAAGTACCATAGAACAGGTGAAGTCTCTTGCAGCCGCAGGCTGTGAGATCGTACGCATTGCCGTACCGGATATAGAAACTGCCGCTGTATTTTCCCGGGCAAGGGAAGCGGGCATAACGGTCCCTCTGGTGGCAGATATCCACTTTGACTATAGAATCGCGCTGGAAGCGGTACGCTGCGGCGCAGATAAAATCCGGATCAATCCGGGCAACATCGGCAGCCCAGAGCGGGTGCGGGCTGTTGCCGACGCATGCAGAAACGCAGGCGTTCCTATTCGCATCGGTGTAAACGGCGGTTCTCTGGAAAAATCCCTTCTGGAAAAATACAGCGGACCCACAGCGGATGCCCTGGCGGAAAGTGCACTGCGGCAGGCGGAAATGCTGGAGGATATGGGATTTCACGATATCGTGATTTCGATCAAATCCTCCCGGGTGGACACCATGATCCACGCTTGCCGCAAGGTAGCCGCCCAGTCTGATTATCCCCTGCATCTTGGAGTTACGGAGGCAGGCACTACATACAGCGGCGTGATCAAAAACGCTATGGGGATCGGCGCACTCCTGTGCGACGGTATTGGCGATACAATCCGGGTTACGCTGACCGCCGATCCGGCTGAGGAGGTGCGCGCTGCGAAAGAGATTCTTGCGGCGGCAGATGTGCGGAAAAACGGGATTTCCGTGATCTCCTGTCCCACCTGCGGCAGAACAAAAATTGATTTAATTTCCCTTACAGAAGCTTACCGTGAAGCCGTTTCCGGTATCGATACGGGAGACAAAACCATTACAGCCGCTATAATGGGCTGTGCAGTCAACGGTCCCGGAGAAGCAAGAGAAGCAGATTTCGGCGTTGCCGGCGGAGACGGCTGTGCAGTCTTGTTCCGCCGCGGTGAAAAAGTTCGGCGGATTGACGAGGACAAGCTGCTGGAGGTTCTTCTGGAAGAAACCTACCGTATGCTGGGAAGCTGCACTGTTTAATACATAAAATTGGAGAACGATATGGCAGAAGCACAAACGCGCACACTGAAAACAATTTTCTCTCGTTACACGCCGCAAACCCAGCGGCAGCGGGAGATTTTTGACGCTGCTGCAAATGCGGTTCTTTCCGGGGATAAAGAAAAAAGCATGTATCAGGTTTCTTTCTCCCTCCCCTTTCTCTGTGATAAAAAAGATTTATATACCATGGAAGACCAGCTTTGTGCGTTGTACGGACTGACCCTGCTCCGGCTGCTTCCAAGCTATCCCTCCGAGCTGTTCACTAAGGACTACATCCCTCAGGTGCTGATTGAATCCGGTCGGGTAGGCGCTGTATCCAACGGATTTTTCAACGCGTGTGATATAGGGCTGGAGGGGGATAAAATCACCCTGTCCGTTCCCTTCACCGCCGGGGGCGTGTCCCTTCTGGATCTGGGACGCACCGGCGATATTATCGCCGGCATCATCCGCAGCGAGTTTTCTTTGTCTTATGAGGTTGAAATCGTTCAAAGCGAGGATTATCTTGCTCATTTTGAGGAGTATAATCAGCAGCAGAATCAGCAAATCCGGGAATATCAGGAACGCACCGCTGCCGAGGCGAGAATGTATCAGGAGCAGCAGGAGAAAAAAGCACAGGAGGAAGCTGCGGCAAATCCTGTATATGAGCGGGTGGAATCCCTGTTCGACGGTGATTCCCAGGTGGAATCTGTGGGCGACTCTCTGATCCATGTGGGAAAAATGACCTTTGACGTATCCGGTGGCGAGGTGGTTTTCGGGGAGGACTTTGACCCGGACGATCCCACCCCACTGCGGAGTATCAACCGGGCAGCCCGCCATGTGGTTGTGCTGGGACAGGTGTTCCAGGTAAAAACCAACGAAATCCGGGGCAGCGAAAAATTTTCCGTTGTCATCGGCATCACCGATAAGGACAGCTCTGCCTTCCTGCGTACCACGCTGGAGGAAGGGGAAGCCATGGCGCTGGCGGGAAATACCAAGCCAGGCACCTGTCTTGCTGCCTGCGGAAGTGTCCGGCAGGACAAGTTCGGTGAGTTCAACATCAACCTGAAATCGGCGAAAAAGATCAAAATGCACATCCGCCCGGACAATGCTGCGATGAAGCGGGTGGAGCTGCATATGCATACAAATCTGTCTACCATGGACGCTACGGCAAAGCCGGAAGAAGTAGTAAAACGTGCGGCGGCATGGGGGCAAAAAGCCATTGCGATCACCGACCACGGTACTGCCCAGGGATTTCCCACAGCCATGCTTGCGGCAAAAAAGCTGGAAGATTTCAAAGTGCTTTACGGCATTGAAGCCTACTTTGTGGACGATACCGCACGGGCTTTATACGGCAGGACAGACATCGGCTTCGATGAAGAAATGATTGTTTTCGATATAGAAACCACCGGACTTTCCGTGCAAAACTGTAAAATCACAGAAATCGGTGCAGTAAAGGTGCAGGGTGGAGAAGTGATCGACACCTTCAACACCTTTGTCAATCCCGGGGTGCCGATTCCGGAAAACATCATCGAACTGACCGGCATCACCGATGAAATGGTGGCGGACGCCCCCCCTGTGGAGGAAGCGCTGCGGGCATTCTTTGATTTTACAGGGGACCGCCTGCTCATCGCCCACAACGCAGGCTTTGATACCAGCTTTATCCGCCGGGCGGCAGACGAATGCGGGCTGCCTTTTGAAAATCCCTATCTGGACACAGTATCCATGTCCCGATATGTGAACCCGGAATTAAAGCGTCACCGACTGGATACGCTGGCAGATTACTTCCAGCTGGGAAATTTCAATCACCACCGCGCATCGGACGACGCGGAAATGCTGGCATATATTTTCTTTAAAATGATTGAAAAGCTGCAGGATGAGGGAATCACCGATTTCACCCAAATGACCAACGCTATGAGTGAAAACGCAGACCCCCTGAAGCTGCGCACCTATCACCAGATCATCATTGCGAAAAACCTTACGGGGCTGAAAAACCTGTACCGGCTTGTATCGGAATCTTATCTGAACTACTACCGGCGTACCCCCCGTATTCCGAAAACCCGGCTGACGGAGCTGCGGGAAGGACTGATCATCGGCTCCGCCTGTGAAGCGGGGGAACTGTTCCGGGCGATTCTGGAAAACAAGCCCCAGGCCGCGATTGAAGAAATCGCATCCTTTTATGATTATCTGGAAATTCAGCCCATTGCAAACAACATGTTCCTGATCGAAAATGAAAAGGCTGCGGACGTGGAAGAACTGCGGGAGCTGAATCGGAAAATCGTCGCCCTTGGAGAAAAGCTGAACAAGCCGGTGTGCGCCACATGCGACGCCCACTACATAGATCCGGAAGATGAAATCTACCGCCGAATCCTGCTCACCGGTATGAAATTTCCGGATGCGGACAAGGTGAGTCACCTGTACATGCGCACTACAGAGGAAATGCTGGAGGAATTTTCCTATCTGGGAGAAGAAAAAGCATACGAAGTAGTGGTCACCAACACCAACAAAATCGCTGACATGGTAGAAAAAATGGATCCTATTCCAGCAGGGTCCTATCCCCCGCACATTGAAGGCAGTGAAGAGGAACTCACCAACAAATGTCACGAAATGGCAAAATCCATGTATGGCGATCCCCTTCCCGTTCAGGTACAGGAACGGCTGGAACGGGAACTGGACTCCATAATCAAAAACGGCTTTGCCATTATGTATATTATCGCCCGCCGTCTGGTGGATAACAGTGAATCCAAAGGATATCAGGTAGGCTCCAGAGGCTCCGTAGGTTCCTCCTTTGCTGCCACCATGGGCGGTATCACGAAGGTAAATCCCCTGCCGCCCCATTACCGCTGCCCTGCATGCAGATACAGTGAATGGATCGAGGACGGCTCCGTGAAATCCGGCTTCGACCTGCCCGCCAAGGACTGTCCCCAGTGCGGCAAGCCGGATATGATCCGGGACGGGCACAACATTCCTTTTGAAACCTTCTTAGGTTTCTACGGAGACAAAACGCCGGATATTGACCTGAATTTCTCCGGCGACGTACAGGGAGACGCCCATAAATACACAGAAGTGCTGTTTGGAAAAGGACACGCTTTCCGCGCCGGCACCATCGGTACGCTGGCGGACAAAACCGCCTTCGGATATGCTGCAAAATATTTGGAGGGGAAAGGAATCTCCGTGTGCCGTGCGGAGCTGGAACGGCTGATCAGCGGATGCGTTGGCGTCAAGCGAACCACAGGACAGCACCCCGGCGGGATCATCATTGTGCCACAAGGATATGAAATCTACGATTTCTGTCCGGTGCAGCATCCTGCGGACGACCCGAACTCCGGCACCGTTACCACCCATTTCGAGTTTAAATACCTCCACGACACCATCCTGAAGCTGGACATACTGGGACACGATATTCCCACCAAGTATAAACGGCTGGAAGAGTACACAAATACCAATGTGTTGGATTGCAACCTCAGCGATCCAAAGCTCTACCAGCTCTTCACCACGCCTGCTCCCCTGGGCGTGACCAAAGAAGAATTGCTTGGTGTGGAAACGGGGACACTGGGGCTGCCCGAAATGAACACAAAGTTCGTGCGGGGCGTGCTCATCCAGGCAAAGCCGAAAAGCTTTTCCGACCTTTTGCAGATTTCCGGTCTGACCCATGGTACCGGGGTTTGGCTGGGCAACGCGGACATGCTGATTGACGCGGGTACCTGCACCATATCGGACGTAATCGGATGTCGGGACGATATTATGCTGTATCTGATCCAGAACCACGACATGGATAAGGCGATGTCCTTTGCAATCATGGAGGACGTGCGTAAGGGTAAGGGTCTGAAGCCCCAATATGAGGAAGCGATGATTGCTGCCGGCGTGCCGGACTGGTACATTGATTCCTGCAAGAAAATCAAATACATGTTCCCGAAAGCCCATGCTGCGGCATATGTAATCGACGCACTGCGTCTGGGCTGGTATAAAATTTACTATCCCAAGGAATTTTATGCGGCATATTTTACCGCCGCTCCCGGCGGCGTAGAAGCCAGCATCGTATGCGGCGGAAAGCAGTCCGTGAAAGCAAAAATGGACGAAATCTCCGCCATGGGAAAGGAAGCCACCGCAAAGGATAATGAAACCTTCAATGCCCTGCAGCTGATCAACGAAGCAATGGCACGGGGCATCCGCTTCCTTCCGGTAGATTTGAAGCAGTCCCATGCGAAAAAATTTCTGCCACAGGAGGACGGCATCCGCCTTCCCTTCAACTCCATCGGTGGGCTGGGAGATTCCGCCGCAGAACATATCATGCGTGCCAGAGATGAAGAGGATATCTTTTCCGTAGAGGATCTGCGCATTGCCGCAAAGCTGTCCAAATCTGTGATAGAGGTGCTGGATGCAAATGGGGTGTTCAAAGGTATGTCCCTGACCAATCAGCTATCCTTCTTCTGAGTTTCCCGTTCGGAATACCGGACAAAACCGTTTGCATATACTATTATGGAGAAAAGGTTGGAATCGGGAAAGGACGGTCACCACAATGGCTTGCAATACAAACAGTCTGAACAATAAAATTGTAATCAGCGTATGCGACGGAAGGAAGCTGGGACACATCTGCAACTATGAAATTGATTTGTGCAATGGATGTATTACAGCAATATTCGTTCCGGGAGAATGTGGGCGGTTTGGGTTCAGCAGAGGATCTGAACTGCGGATCCCCTGGGATAAGATTCAAAAAATCGGCGAGGATGCGATTCTGGTAGATGTTCCCGCACACGTACCGGAATGCAACTGCAACTGCCCGCCCCAGCAGCCGAAAAAGCGCTGGTTTTGGTGATAGGATAAAAAACAGCAAAGCACATCCCCGCTAAGCCCCCCTTGTGCTGGAGCCACTGCGTGGCTCCTTGGGGAGGTGGGTTTTGCGTAGCAAAACCCGGAGGGATTGTTTGCATAACTGCCGATTTGTAGATAATTAAAAATGATCGTATAAACAATCCCTCCGTCACAGCAAAGCTGTGACAGCCCCCTTTGCACAAGGGGGCCTTTTACATTGGGCGTTTGCACGGCGGCTCCAACTGGGGGGAGCCTTTTTTGTGCGATACGCACTCCTTTTCATTTGTGTTTCACTGCGTGCATTCCAGAAAAATTCCCCGGTAAATTGACATTTTCTGTTTTATGTGGTAAAATAATAATATTCTC
>CANTEM010000023.1 GCA_947652805.1 uncultured Clostridia bacterium
CATGGAGCATATACCGATACAGGCGGCGATTGCTTACTTTGATCTGATTCAGGTCATGGCACTGGATCATCAGCTTGGCAACCTTGATCTGCTGATCAATCCGCTTGATCATATTTTTTTCGCTGACGGATTGCTCATCGCTGCCTACATAATACAAATACAAATCCAGATCCATATAGTAGATCCGTTTCACATAGGGGAAAGGCTCGTACATATACAGGTTGTCTACATAAAATGTATGCTTCGGCAGTTCGATGTTATGCTCCCGCAGCAGGGCTGTACGGTATACAACGGAGTGCATCATAAGATACTGGGACGGACCGAAGGGGCGGGTATCCTCCCATGCGCACAGTCTTTCCTGTGGGAAAATATGCTTATAGCTCATGGTGCGCCGGTCGCCGGTATCGATCCGCACATATACGTAATTGCACACGTACATGTCCGCATCCTCTCCGTTTTGCACCGTTTCCCGCAGGCGGGTGAGAAATTTTGCAAGGGCGTCGGGATCCAGCCGGTCATCGGAATCCACTACTTTATAGTACATCCCCCGGGCACCTCTCATACCCTGGTTGACGCCTTCTCCGTGGCCGCCGTTTTCCTGATGGATCGCCCGGACGATATCCGGATATTTACGGGCATATTCGTCGGCAACCTCGCCGGTGTTATCAGAGGAACCGTCGTTTACAATAATGATTTCAATATCGTCGCCGGCGCCAAGCAGGGAATCAATGCAATGGTGCATAAACGCGCCGGAATTATAGCATGGAATCGCAAAAGTGATCAGTTTATCCATGGGAATTTCCTTTCTTCAGGCTTACCGGAAATCCTTCCGGCAGCGCAGGACATTACTTTTATTATATATGTAAAGAATTTATATTGCAAGAACTTTTTTTCTGATTATTCTTGCGTTGTTTACATATTTCCTGTAAAATAAGGAAGTAAGTGTGAATAAACAGGGAAAGAGGAGCTTTTGCACATGTCAAAAACCACATGGAAGGGCGGGACGCTGCTGGGACCGCTGCCGCCGACGCTGGTGACCTGCGGTACAATGGAAGAAGCAAACATCATAACGATTGCGTGGACGGGCATATGCAATACGATTCCGCCGAAAACATACATATCTGTACGCCCCGGGCGGCATTCCTATGAGATGATCAAAAACAGCGGGGAATTTGTGATTCATCTGACGCCTGCATCATTGATTCGTGCTGCGGACTGGTGCGGGATTCATACCGGGCGTAAGGTGGACAAGTTTGCCCGGTGGGGATTGGATAAGGAGCAGGCGTCGGAAGTTTCGGCACCATTGATTGCCCAGTGCCCCTTGGCGCTGGAATGCAAAGTGGATCAGATTATTCCCCTGGGTAGTCACGACATGTTTCTGGCAGACATTGTTGCTGTGGATGTGGAGGAGTCTCTCATTGACGCATCCGGTAAGCTGCACTTAGAGCAGGCAGAGCTTGCGGCGTTTGCACACGGTTCGTATTATACGTTGGGGAAACGAGTGGAATCCTTTGGATTTTCCGTGCGGAAGAGGCATAAGAAAAGTCAGGGCAAGGGAAACAGAAAAGGACGGAAAAATTGACAAATTTTTCCGCACCAAATATAATATACTGATAAAGCAAAGTGTATAAAAAATGATTGCCGCTGCTATGCAGCGGAAGGGAGATGGCTATATGGCATGTCCAGAATGCGGACAGGCAAATGCAGAAAATCAGGAGTCAGCGGAAGCGTGTCGACAGCATGTACGGGATACATTTGGCTCCGGGTTGTTTCGGTGCATATGTATACTGATGACGGTTACTGCATTTTTGTATTTGTGCAGCGGCAGGTTCGGGTTGTTTTGGATTTTATTTTCCGTTGCCGGCTGGATTACCTGCGGCGGGCGGGTATCGCCTAAGCGAATGGCAATAGGAATACAGTTTTATAATGTGACACTCAAAATTCTGCGGATTGTGATGTTGGTATTATCCGGTGTGTTTGCTGTGCTTTCCGTTACTATTTGCATTGTAGGGATTTTTTCCGGGGACACATGGCTGTCCTATTTGGCGGGCGTCTGTACAGAATACGGCGGAGGTATGGTTCCCGTGGCGGCACTTGGGCGAATATTGGATGTTGTACTGCCCCTTGGAGGAATGTTAGCGGTTGGCGTTGCGGCATTTGTGCTGGTTGTTATCGCGGCTGCTGTATTTCTATTGGCAAAGCTGGTGCAGCCTGTACGGGAATATATGGAAGGAATGCTGTGTGCAGCGGTAGACGGGAAGGCGCTGCCGCGGCAGGCATTTCGCGCCGATGTGAGTTTGTATATTATGTGCGCAGTACAGGGCAGTTACGCCCTGACATATATAAATCAAAGTATCATCGGGCTGTTTGCGTCTTTGTGTGCCGCCGTGGTGCTGTTTCTGTTTGCCTGGCTTGTGCGGAATAGGGAATCGTAGGAATAAAAGAGAAATGCCATACTAAAAAGGCTCCCCCGGCTGGAGTGCCTTACCAAACAAAAAAGCCTCCCTTGTGGATCCGCTATGCGGCTCTAAGGAAGCACCCCAAAAAAGGCCCCCTTTGTAAAGGGGGCTGGCTCCGCATAGCGGAGACTGGGGGATTGTTGAGCAATGCTGTCGATTTGTAAATTATCTAAAATGATTTGTATAGACAATCCCTCCGTCACAGCAAGCTGTGACACCTCCCTTTACACAAGGGAGGCTTTTTCGTTTGGAGGGAGCCTTTGATTCGATGGCTTAGGATCATTCCGGTATAACGTACAGCGTCAGGTCCCATGCAGGAATGCATGGCGGGCGGCGCAAATAGAATTTTGCATCCGGGTACAGGCTTTGCAGCATCAGAGGAAGGGCGAACAGATCCTTTGTGCGGTGATATAGGGAAACGGCAAGTGCTGGATGTTGGGTACACAGTGTGTTCGATGCGCCTGCAAGCGCATCTGCTTCTGCGCCTTCCACATCCAGTTTGATCAGATCCACTGTATGTTTCCCGGCTGTCAGCGTGTCAATGGTGCGGCAGGGGATTGTTTGTGTTTTTATTCTGCGTTTGGCGCGTCCTCCCATATTCTCCCCAGCACCGCTGGCGCGGCTTCCGGCAGATACAAACGCTGTTTCTCCGTCACGGCTGCCAATTGCTGCATGGATCGGGAGGACGGAGCATGCAGCTTCTGTTTCGGCGTACCGGCACAGCTTTTGATAGGTTTTCGGATCCGGCTCCGCAGCCAGAATTTCCTCCGGATGAAGGGCTTCGGCAAACAGCCTTGCACTGTCTCCTGTATATGCGCCGCAGTCCAGCACGGTACGTATTTTTTTATGTCCGAGCAGCTTTTGCAGGGTGTTGGATACATTTTTTGTATTTGCCAAAAATCTTGGATTCCCTGTAAGACGGAAAGCGATCATATCTTCAAACAAATCCTTGGATGATATATCCTCAAGCAGGGAATACACCTTTTCAAGCTCCGGCAGGTGCTTCTTATAATAGGCATAGTCGAACAATTCGCCGCCGAACAGAGGCACTTCCGGGATAAGAAGCGTGTGGCGCTGACCGATTTTTTGCAGGTTTTCCCAAACCGCCGGCAAGGTAGTGCCAAACGCCAAAAGTGCGATAAAATCGTCTCCGTATGCGGACTGAATGGCGGCGAGAGACTGCACGGGCATTTTCCGGAAGGATCTGCTGCGGACAAATCCGTCGCTGGCGAAAACGCCTTCAATCGTAATGCGTTTATTGATACAAATGTCTAAAATTTTGTCTGCGCCGTTGCCAGTGCCGTATAAAAATATGGGGCGCTTTACTGCTGCCAGCTGCTGCCACAGGCAGTTTTCTTCTGTGTAGGTTTTGTTCATATATAAATCCTGCCGGGTTATATTTATTTGCGGCTGTATGGGTTCGTTTCTTGCATTTTCCGTTGCCGCGTGCTATACTAAGTAAAAAAGGGAGGTACTTCTATGGATTGCTTATTTTGTAAAATTGTAAACGGTGAAATTCCGTCGAATAAGGTGTATGAGGATGAAATGATTTATGCGTTTCACGATATCAACCCCATGGCGCCTGTACACATTCTAATTATACCGAAGCCTCATATTGCATCCTCTATGGATGATATTACAACGGAAAACAGCAAATATGTGGCGAGAATTTTTGAAAAAATTCCGGAGATTGCAAAAGAGGCAGGACTGACCGGTGGATACCGGGTCATTACTAACTGTGGACCGGACGCGGACCAGACAGTGCTCCATCTGCATTTTCATTTGCTCGGCGGGAAAAAACTGTCGGCAAATTTAGGCTAATATGGTGGATAGGAAAAGATCACCCCATGAAACTGGTTTCATGGGGTGTTTTTTACTGGGGAACAAATTCAGCGTAGATTGCATGGAGGGCTTTTTCAAAGTCTGTTTCATTCACACCGATGATGATGCTGATTTCACTGGAACCCTGGTCGATCATACGGATATTGATGTCCGCGTCGGCGATTGCCCGGAACACCCGCGCCGCCGTTCCTTTTGCACGTACCATACCGCGTCCGACAACGGCGATCAATGCGATTCCGTCCTCGAAGGAAATGGTTTCCGGTTCGCAGACTTCACAGATGCCGTTGAGAATATTTTTACGGGTGTGCTCACTCATATCCGAGGACAGGATTACGCCCATGGTGTCGATTCCGGAAGGAAGATGCTCGAAGGTTGCGCCTTCTTTTTCAATGATCTCCAGCACCCGTCTGCCGAATCCGATTTCGGCGTTCATCTGGTCTTTTTCAATTTGCAGAACGGAAAAGCCTTTTTTGCCGGCAATACCGGTAATTACCTTTTCCCGATCATATTCTGTGGCGCTGGGAACGATCATGGTTCCGGGATCTTCCGGCTTGTTGGTGTTGCGGATGTTGATAGGAATGCCGGCGAAGCGTACGGGGAAGATGGAATCTTCATGAAGCACGCCTGCTCCCATATAGGAAAGCTCCCGGAGCTCCTGATATGTAATCACTTCAATGGCGCAGGGATCTTTCACAATCCGCGGGTCAGCCATGAGAAATCCGGACACGTCGGTCCAGTTTTCGTAAAGGGTCGCACCTGCCGCTCTTGCTACGATAGAGCCGGTGATATCACTGCCGCCTCTGGCAAAGGTTTTTATGGTTCCGTTAGGCATGGAACCGTAAAATCCGGGGATCACTGCCCGTTCATGACGGGTGAGACGGTCCGACAGGATGATATTGGTCTTTTCTGCGTCAAAGGTGCCGTCGTCGTAAAATTTGATTACCTTGGCTGCATCCAGGAAATCATATCCCAGAAGCTTTGCTAAAATTTTTCCGTTGAGATATTCTCCCCGGGAAGCGGCATAGTCGCTTCCGGCATGATAATGGAATGCGTTTTTTATGGTTTCAAATTCATTGGACAGATCCAGATCCAGTCCCAGATCCCGGATAATATCCTGATACCGCCGCTCAATTTTTGCAAAAGCGTCTGAAAAATCTTCCCCTTCCGACGCCAGATTGTAGCAGTGGTACAGCATGTCGGTAACCTTGATATCGCCGTCATACCGTTTGCCGGGAGCGGAAGGCACTGCATATCTGCGGGAGGGGTCTGCGGTGATGATGCTCTGCACCTGTCTGAAATGTTCTGCGTCCGCGAGGGAAGAACCGCCGAATTTTACAATTTTCACAGGACCTGCGTTCATAGCATATAACTCCATTTTCTTTAATGTAACAATACTATTATATGAATTATTTTGTATAAAGTCAATATGCAGTTTCTACGGAAAGAGACATGGTTCTACAGTTTTTACTGTAACTTTGTGGGAAGTTACGAATCCAGTCATGGAACCGGCAAACGCTGCATATATATCCTTTGAAGAATTTGATCGGAGGTATTGTATATGGACAAACCGGGACTTTTGAAAAGCGGGGAGGCGATTTTGTATTCCTCTCAATATGATTTGCCCGTCACCGGAGAGGGCGGCGGAGAGTACACTATGCCGGACTATTATCCGGAAATTCGGCGGTTGGTGAGCGTCAGCGCAAGAGCGCTGCCGGATTCCAAATTTCTTTCCGGGAATTTGCTGGAATTTGGAGGAACCATTGCTTTTTCCATTTTGTATATCGGAGACGATGGTAGTCTTGTATGTGTGCCCTACGCCTGCGAATACAGCGGCAACAGCCAGCTTCCCTCCGAACCCCAGGGGGGCGGCGCTGCTATTCACGTGGAGACAGTAGCGGAGGCGCCCCAGTGCAGAGTTCTTGCACCCCGCAGTGTATCTCTGAAAACAAGGTTGCGCACCCGTATTATGGCGGATGAGGCAAACGTATATTCCTGCCGTGCCGCAGATACGGACGGAGAGCGGGCGAACGGAGAAGACATCGCCACATTGGAAATGCTCCCGGATGTGATCCACACAGTCAAGCGGGGATATACAACTGCTACAGGTTCCGTATCCGGAGAACTGCGGGAGCGGGCGGGAACAAAGCCGATTTCCTGTGACGGAACAGTAAATATTACAGATGCGGCTTCCAAAAAAGATGCGGTGCAGGTGAAAGGGGATATCTGTATTCATTGTCTTGCCCTTGCGCCGGACGGACTGTATACTGTTTTGCGGGGATGCATTCCTTTTGAAGAAATGATGCCTGCGGAGGGCGCGGAAGAAGGAGATGCGGTAGCAGCTTGGGGACGGGTTGCGTCCGTTTCTGTTCAGGCGGATGAGGAAACCGGTATCATTCATGTGGATGCGGAGTACGATCTTAACGCATTGTGGTCCAGAACCTTAGATGTGCCTGTAACGAAAGACATATATTCTACAGAATATGATCTGGAAGCCAAGCACAGTGATTACAGTGTGCTGAGCCAACTGTGCTGCGGAAACGGTGCGCTGAGTCTGAATGGAAGCAGTCAGCGGCAGTCGGCAGCGGGTGCGGGTGACTATTTGATTGATATTTGTGCACAGCCAATGATAGAAAAGGTAGAATGCAAGGATCATAAATTGCTGTTCAGCGGAAATTGTAGCGTGAAGGCACTGATCGCATCAGAAGGAGATGTGGTCAGCGAGGAATTTACACTTCCTATTAAATATGAAATGCGCTCTCAGGAGGAAGCGGCACCGTCGGATATGGTATGGCAGACGATCTGCAATGTAACAGACACATCCGGCAGACTGGACGGAAATCAGGTACATGCTGCGGTGGAGCTTTCTATCGCTGCCCATGCGGTAAAGAAAACCCAATGCAGTCCTGTAACCGAGGCGATTTTAGACAGGTATGCAAAACGGGATGCAGATGCGTCCTGTATACGAATCTGTTTTCCGCAGTCGGGCCAGCTGGTTTGGGATATAGCTAAGCGGTGCAGCGCCAACGGAGCAGAGGTGGAACGAATCAACAAGACAAAGCGGGATGCGGTATGTGATGGAAAACCGTTAATTATAAAATAAAATACTAAAAACAGCGCCCCGTTGGGGCGCTGTTTTTATGTTGGCATAGCGTACCCTCCAGCTGGAGCTGCGTAGCAGATCTATGGTGCTGTCGCGCAGCGTATCCCTTAAAAGGCTCCCTTGTGTTAAGGGAGCTGTCGCATAAGCGACTGAGGGATTGTTTCCTGTCAATTTGCAGGATTTCTAAATCGGCAGAACGTGCAGACAATCCCCCCCGCGTTTTGCTGCGCAAAACCCACCCCCCTTTACACAAGGGAGCCTTTTAGGGGTGCGTTACGCAGCTCCAGCTGGGGGGAGCCTTAGGCATGGGACAGCTTGCAATGCCGAATAAGAACATATACGGAGAATATTCACAGAAAATTTATTGTATTTTTCATAAAAGTGCGGTATGATAATTTATAAAAGCGGAAAGGAGCTGCGTATGTTTGGATATGTCCGTCCTTATGTGCCGGATCTGCGGGTACGGGAGCATGAATTGTACCGGGCAGTCTACTGCGGACTGTGTCAGTCTATGGGAAAACATACGGGCTGCGCTTCCAGCTTTACACTTAGCTATGATTTTGTTTTCCTTGCTGCCGTGCGTATTGTTTTGGAAGGAGTGCCGTACAGTGCGTGTCCCCGCCGATGCGGTGCACATCCCCTGAAAAAGCGGGCGATTCTTCAGGACAACACAGCTTTGGAGTACTGTGCCCGCGCCGCCGCTTTGCTGACGGAAGCAAAAATTGCAGATGATATACAGGATGCAAAGGGCGCGGCGCTTCGTTCCCGTATGGTTCATCCGGCGGCGAAAAGAATGTGCAGAAAGGCGTTTCCCGGGGGAGACAGCCCAAGGGATGCGATTTGGCAGGCGCTGGAACGGCTGCACGGCTTGGAGAGGGCGCAGTGTTCTTCTCTCGACGATACTGCCGACTGCTTCGGCGTCCTTCTCTCCGATGTGTTTTCCTGGGGGCTGACCGGCGCAGCGCAGAAAATTGCCGCACAGATCGGGCTAACTGTTGGGCGGTTCGTTTATGTGCTGGATGCGGCGGATGACCGGGAACAGGATCAGAAATCCGGCAGCTATAATCCGCTGAATATTGCTCCGATTGATCCGGAGGCGCTGTCGGTAGCAGTTCGATTGGATTTATCCAAATTAGAGGCGGCGGTGAATTTGATGGATTTTACGGGACGCAGTGAATTGCAAGGGATCATAGAAAATATTTTATATAAGGGTATGCCGCTGGAGGCGGATCGGGTGTTTCAGGGAAAACCCCGGGGATATAATGCAGTGAATCCTATGAAAACAAATACGGACGGGGCTATTGCCTCTGATCCGGAAAAGAATCAGAAATCAAATGAAGAAAGGCATGGTACAACCATATGACAGATCCCTATAAGGTTCTCGGAGTTTCCAGAGAAGCGACAGATGATGAGATCAAAAAAGCATACAGGGAGCTTGCACGAAAGTACCATCCGGATAATTATACAGACACGAATCTTGCAGAGCTGGCTGAAGAAAAGATGAAAGAGATCAACGAAGCGTATGATCAGATTCAGTCGGAGCGTTCCGGAAAGGGCAGTGGTTCCGGGGCATATTCCGGTACCAATTACGGAAGCGGAACGACCAGCGACAGCAGATATGTAGAAATCCGGAACCTGATCAATCAGCGCCGGTATTCTGAGGCGGAGCTTCGTTTGGATGCTATGTCCGTTGCAGACCGCAACGCGGAATGGAACTTTTTAAAAGGTTGTGTTCTGGCGCAGCGGGGACATTTTTACGATGCGCAGCGGTTTATTGAAACGGCTTGTTATATGGATCCGAACAATACGGAATATCACAATGTGCGGGCGCAGATGTCGAACCGTGCCGGCGGCTTTGGCGGGGCATACAACACCAGAAATACCGGCGATAATGATTTGTGTTCCATTTGTGCAACCCTTTGGTGTATGGATTCCTGCTGTGAATGTATGGGCGGAGACTGTATCCGCTGCTGCTGAATGAAAGGCGGGTATATGGAAAATCATACTTCCGGATCTGTGCAGACAAAGCGGCTTGCATTATGCGCCATTCTTTCCGGACTGAGTCTGGCGGT
The DNA here is from genome assembly GCA_947652805.1 of uncultured Clostridia bacterium. Taxonomy (GTDB): domain Bacteria; phylum Bacillota; class Clostridia; order Oscillospirales; family CAG-272; genus Avispirillum. Next base: position 9,474 of record CANTEM010000023.1, read on the forward strand.
ACTGTATGTTGGTGCGCTCAGCGGAATTTTTGACTTATGCGCCGTGATTGTGGGCGCGCTGTGCACTGCGTTTACAGTGCTGGAAATCGGCGGGATTTATCCTTGGCTGACCGGAGCTGTAACAGGTGTTTTGTGTATATTGCTTCTGCCGGATAAATTTGTGGCGCTGGAATATATTGCGCTTGGCGGGCTGTATCCGATATTGAAATCGTTTTTGGAACGTCTTGGAAAGCTGCCGTCCTGGATCCTGAAGCTTGTATATTTTAATTGCGCGCTGACCGTGTGTGTTCTTATGTCGGCGTATGTACTCCACTCGGAGGAGTTTACGTCTGCTGCGTGGTATATCATATACGGCGCCGGCAATGTGTTTTTTGTAATTTATGATGTGGCGCTCACTTCCTTTATTTCCATATATGTTCTGCGGCTGCGGAAACGGCTGAAAATCAAAGGACTAAAATAAGTGAAACACAGACCTGCTTTTCCTACAGAGGGATTTTTGTGCGCGAGTCGCGGGTTATTGTCGGAAAAAGTTGACTTGTAAATGAATTTTTGTTATAATACAAAAAATTCACAAAAGGAGCCGTAAATATGGAAAATATGCAGGAAAATTTCCCCAGCGTTTATGAGCTGGCATGTCCGAAGTGTGCAGACAAAGACCTGAAAATTTTGGGTACCAAAGGATCTAAGGGAAAGGCTTTGGGTATTGGAATGGCATTTGGAGCAGTTGGCAATCTGGTGGCCAGTTCCATGTCTAAAGATGACTATACCTTGCAGCCGGTTAAATATAAATGCAAAGCTTGCGGGAAAAAATTTGATGCGCTGCCCCTAAGCGCAAAACCGGAGGAACTGCTTGACGCACCCTGTACGATTCATTTTACCCGGTTATCTTGCTTTGCCGGTATGGCGGTTTCTCAGAGTGTATATCTGAATGGAGTGAAGGTTGCATCTGTAGGAAATGGAAAGAGTGTGGAATTTCAGACTTTTGTAAAAAATAACACGATTTTCGTTACCGACCATAATGGCGTTGCATTTAAAGGCCGCTACAAATTTGAAGCACAGAGCGGCGGAACAGAGGAAATCCGCTTTAAGAAAAAATTTAATGCGTAATTTTTATATTTTTGGATAAAAGCCGGGCGATCCGAAAAGGATCGCCCGGCCTTATTTGTTTCTATTGGGAACCCTCTGCGTCAATCCATCCGCTGGTCGCCCCAGAAGAACAGTGCAACGGTACCGGGACCGGTATGACTGCCAATCGTCGTACCCACGCTGTAGATTTGGACAGGTCCGCCCAGCATCGGAAACCGCTTTTCAATCAATTCAGCTACGGCTTTGGCGTCCTCTATGCACGCAGAATTGGAAATAAAGCATTTTCCATTGTAGCCCAGCCCACCCCGGACGTGCTCCTCCATCTTTTTTACGATTTCCTGAATGACGCTGCTTTTTCCCCGTATTTTATGCCGGGGAATCAGGCGACCACGGTTGTCCATATTGAGCAGAGGGCAAATTTTGAGCATGGTGCCGAACCAGCCGGCGGCCTTGGAAATCCGTCCGCCCTTCACATAAAATGTCAGATCGGTGGAGAAGAACCAGTGATGCAGTTCCAGCCGGTGATCCTGCGCCCACTGATAGAGGGTGTCAATGTCCATACCCTCGTCCCGTAGATCTGCCAGACGGTCCATAAGCAGTCCGTACCCGGAGGATGCGCCAAGGGAATCTACGACATAGATTTTCCGATTCGGATATTTTTCCTGTAATTCTCTCTGGGCATTGACGGCGGAGTTGTATACGCCGGATATGCCTGTGGAAAGGGTAACATGCAGAATATCCAGACCCTGCTCCAGAAACGGGGTGAAATATTCGATAAACTCATCTGCATTGATCTGGGAGGTTTTCGTTTCAGCGCCGTTTTCCATGGCTTTATAAAACGCGTCAAAGGAAAGGGATTTGCCGAGATCGTCGTCATATGCTTTTCCGTCCAGAAAATAGTGGAAGCAGATATAATGAATATCTCGCGCGGTGAAGTGTTCTTCGCTCAGATCTGCTGTGGAGCAACAGCTTAAAATATAGTCTGCCATAATCATACCGTACCTTTCTGTGGCTTTATGCAATCGGGCACAAAGCTTTGATATTCATATAAATTTTATATTTGCTGCATT
>CANTEM010000024.1 GCA_947652805.1 uncultured Clostridia bacterium
GTCGTGGGAAAGAGAATAGTATCTTGTAAACAAATATTGAAATACCTGATTCGCTGATTCCAGCTGTCTGGAAATGTCGTCCCAAAACATTTTAAAATTCAGTTCTGTCATCATAACCGTTCCTTTCGTATCGCTCCAAATTGTTTTTGATTCGCACAAGCATTGCTTCATACTCTGCAATTTCCTCCTTGGAAAAATCCTGATACGTCAGTTCTGTCATCTTTTGGGAAATTGCGTCGTACTGTTGCTGGTATGCCTTTGCATTTTCCGTTATCTGAATAAAGATTTGCTTGCGGTTTTTCGGATTTTGTATCCGTGTGACCAACTCCCCTTTTTCCATATGATCCAACATACTGGTCAGTGTTGATTTCGCAAGACCAGTCATTTTTCCGATTTCTGTAATGGTCAACCTTTCATTTTCCCAAAGTACATACAAAATTCTGCCCTGTGCTCCGTTAAAAGCGTCTACCCCGCTGTCACGCAACATCCTTTCGAAAATTCTGCTGCTTAGATGCCGTATTTGCGATGAAATAAATCCGCCGTTTGATTTCATACCCCCTCCTTTATACTATATAGTATAGTTCTATATAGTACTATTGTCAAGGAGGAATTTGAAAAATCGTTCATTTTATAAAATGCCTCCTTGCGTACATTTCATAAAATGAGCGATTTTCCTATGTAGCAGAGCGTTTCCGCTCTGCCTGTTTTTTCAATTATCTGCGGTCGCAGCCACAGCCACAGCCGAATACACGGCGAATGCCTCTGCACAAGCTGCAATTCCGTTCACGTCCGCAGCCGCAGCCTTCCCGTTCCTCTGCTTCCCGTTCACGTTCCCGTTCGCATCTGTTTTCACAACGGTTTGTGTTTCTTCTGCATCCGCAGCCACAGCCGCAACCGCAGCGGCGCCGAGGTTCCTCACGGGTTGCCGTAACAGGGCATCCACAGCCACAGCCGGTATTGGAACCGGTATCTATATTTTCCGGCAAGGTTACAAAGTCATTATCAAATCCGCAACACATTTTTTTAATTTCCTCACTTATTTGATTCTTGTGGGTTTCCCCACACCTTCAGTATATGTGAGACATGCACACTGGTTCATACCGGAGCACCCCGCCGAGAAGGTTTTTGCCGCTTTCCATTGACTTTGCACCGGTTTTGTGCAATAATAGCCCCATAGCAATCATAGAATTCTGTAAATGAAAATTCGGAGGAAAATATGGCAGACAAAATCAAAGTAACCATATGGAATGAGTACCGCCACGAACGGGACGGGGAAGCAAAAGAATTTTATCCCCGGGGGATTCACGAAACCATACGGGAATTTCTCGCAGCAAACGCGGACATGGAAATCACCACAGCTGTCCTTGACGATCCGGAGCAGGGACTGCCGGAGGAAATTCTGAACAATACGGACGTGCTGATCTGGTGGGGACACATGCATCACGGGGAAGTAGAAGACGCACTGGCGGAAAGAATCCGGCAGCGGGTGTACTGCGGCGGCATGGGCTTTATCGGACTTCATTCCGCCCATCACTCCAAACCGTTCCGCGCCATTGTGGGATGTACCGGCAATCTGAAATGGGGAGACAACCAAAAGGAAGTGGTCTGGAACCTGTTCCCCTCTCATCCCATTGCCCAGGGCTTACCGGATTCCTTTGAACTGGAAAGCGAGGAACTTTACAGCGAACCCTTCTTTATCCCTCAGCCTGACGAGCTGATTTTCGGCTCATGGTTCCAGCACGGAAATATCTTCCGCTCCGGATGTACCTTCTACCGGGGCATGGGCAGAGTGTTTTATTTTCAGCCCGGCCATGAGGTGTGCCGCTCCTTTTACAATACCAACTGCCAGAAAATCATTACCAACGCTGTCAGATGGGCGCGTCCCCATATGGATACGGAAATTGTCAACGAATGTCCCTACACGGGAAAAGGCTTCTATAAGGAATAAAAGAAATACCGGCGGAAATCCGCCGGTATTTCTTTTATATACGGCATGCGCCTAAAATCTACATTTGCCTAAAACCTCCAGCAGCGGACCCATGGTTTCCGCATCTGCTTCCGGAGTCTCCTGCAATGGAAACGGCAGTCCCAGATTCGCATATTTCTCCAGACAAAACTTGCGGAACGGAAGGAGTTCCACCTTTTCCACATTGGAAAACCGCCTTGCGACCCCGCACAGCGTCGCCGCATCCTCCGGCGTATCATTGATTCCGGGAACAATTACCTGCCGGAGCCAAAGGGGGCGGCGCATCTCCTCAGTCAACTGTAGAAAATCCAGCACCGTTTGCAGACTTCCCCTGCAATACTTTCTATAAGCATTATCTGTAGTAAATTTCAAATCTGCAATTACAAGATCCGTATACTCGAGTACCCCGCGCGCGCCGCAAAGATCCGCCGAACCTGCCGTACAGATTGCGGTATGCAGCGACCGGGCTTTTGCAGCCTGCAAAAGCTCGGCGGCAAAGGCGCTTTGCAGCAATGGCTCCCCGCCGGAAAGGGTGATCCCGCCTGTATCGCCGAAATAGGGTTTGCACCGCATCGCCTTTTCTATGATTTCATCGACAGTATAGGAAGTACCCTCCTGCATACTCCATGTTTCCGGGTTGTGACAGTATGCGCACCGCAGGGCGCAACCCTGAAAAAAGACTACAAAACGAATACCCGGCCCCTCCAGGGTACCAAAGGTTTGGAAGGCATTGATCCGTCCTTTATTTTCAGACACAGCAGCCACCTTATACTGCATGATGGAACGTGCGCTGGATCACCTCGCGCTGCTGTTCCCTGCTCAGCTTGTGGAAATTCACCGCATAACCGGACACACGGATCGTCAGGTTGGGGTATTTATCGGGATCGTTGTATGCTTCTACGAGCATTTCCCGGTTCATCACGTTTACATTCAAATGATGTGCCCCCTGACTGAAATATCCGTCCAGCATCGCGCACAGATTTCCGTACCGCTCCTGCTCCGTTTTGCCCAATGCGTCCGGAATAATGGAGAAGGTGTTGGAAATGCCGTCCTTGCAATGGGCATACGGAATTTTCGCTACAGAGTTCAGCGCGGCAATCGCCCCGTTCTTTTCCCGCCCGTGCATAGGATTGGCGCCAGGAGCGAACGCTTCCCCGACTTTTCTGCCGTCCGGTGTGGAGCCTGTTTTTTTGCCGTACACCACATTGGAGGTAATCGTCAGAACGGACAAGGTATGCTCTGCGTTTTTATACAACGGGTGCTGCTGCAATGCCTTGTGGAACAGTTCAATCTGCCCGGCAGCAATGCTGTCTACCCGGTCATCGTCGTTGCCATATGCAGGATATTCTCCCTCCACCGTGAAATCACAGATCAGCCCGGTAGCCGCATCTCGCACACACTTCACCTTTGCATATTTGATTGCAGAAAGAGAATCCGCCAGCACGCTGAGCCCTGCGGCGCCGAACGCCATATACCGGTGCACATCGGTATCATGGAGTGCCATCTGAGTTTTCTCATAGGCATACTTGTCATGCATATAATGGATGACATTCATTGTATTCACATAGGTTTTCGCAAGCCAGTCCCGGTACAGGTCCAGTCTTTTGCAAACCGCATCATAATCCAGCACTTCATCCGGATACGGCTCCGTCTGGGGACCGATCTGGATATTCTTGATTTCGTCCCGTCCGCCGTTCAGCGCCAGAAGCAGCAGCTTTGCCAGATTAGCACGGGCACCGAAGAACTGCATATCCTTGCCCACCCGCATTGCGGAAACGCAGCAGGCGATTGCATAATCGTCCCCATAATACGGACGCATAAGATCATCATTTTCGTACTGGATCGCACAGGTGCCGCAGGAAACGGAGGCACAGTATTTCTTGAAGGACTCCGGAAGCTGGGTGGACCACAAAATCGTAAGGTTCGGTTCCGGTGCAGCGCCCAGGTTATGCAGGGTATGCAGGAACCGATAGGAGGTTTTGGTAACCAGGGTTCGTCCGTCCTCGCCCATACCGCCGACTGCCTCAGTAATCCACATGGGATCCCCGCCGAACAGCTCGTTATATGCGGGTGTGCGCAAATGCCGTGCCATACGCAGCTTCATCACAAACTGATCGATCAGCTCCTGTGCCCCTTCTTCCGTGAGAACGCCCGCCTGTATATCCCGTTCAATATAAATATCCAGAAAGGTAGACACTCTGCCAAGGCTCATTGCCGCGCCATTCTGTTCCTTGATTGCGCCCAGGTATCCGAAATATACCCACTGCACCGCTTCCCGGGCATTTTTTGCCGGACCGGAAATATCACATCCGTACAATGCAGCCATATCCTTCAAATATCCAAGGAACCGAATTTGCTGATACAGTTCTTCGCTCAGGCGGATGCTGTCCACATCCATACTTCCCTCGCCTACGGCTTTTTTATCCTTCTGCTTTTCCTCGATCAGCTTATCTATACCGTACAGTGCCACTCTTCTGTAGTCACCGATGATTCTGCCCCGGCCGTATGCATCCGGCAGACCGGTTATAATCCCGCACCGTCTGGCGCTGCGCATTTCCTCTGTATAAACCCGGTACACACCGTCATTATGGGTGGTTCTGTACTGAAATTCATCCTCCACGATATCGGAAAGGATATATCCGTATGCGGCGCAGGCTTCCCGCGCCATTTTGATTCCACCGAAGGGATTGACGCCCCGGCGCAGGGGCGCGTCTGTCTGAAGTCCCACGATCAGTTCATTTTCCTGATCCAGATATCCGGGGGCATAGTTCAAAAGGGAGGATACTGTATCTGTTTTAATATCCAATACGCCGCCTCGTTCCCGCTCTTTTGCAAGGAGCGCATCCAGCTTTTCCCGCAGTCCGACGGTTCTTTTTGTTGGCTCCGCCAAAAAAGACGCATCGCCTGTGTAGGGGGTATAATTCTTCTGAATGAAATCCCGCACATCGATTTTTTCGTTCCATGTACCTTCTTTGAAATTTGTAGACATATCCGTTCCTCCCTGAATCAAATATTTTTATAAATCGCTCCCCTGTATAAAAAGGGCAGTCTCCAAACAGAGACTGCCCAGACGGTCGGCGTACCGCTTTTTACTTCATGTGGTAAACTCCACCGGCGGAAAAACCGCCGTCCGTCAGTAATAAAAAGCGTTATTGTGTACTGTCTATAGCTTATACTGAAAACCGAATTTTGTCAATGGAATATTTCCATAAGAATGATCGGCATTTTTCGGTTTCTTTTATGCCTTTATACCTTCCGGATAGAAAATACCGTATATTCAAAGTCAGAAAATGCCTTCGGTACATCCAGTTCGATTTGCAGCAGTTCCTTGCCTGCGCAAACAGCGGCAGGGATATAAAAATCGTTATCTGCAAAGGCAGTCGCTTCATTATACCCCGGATTATACCAGTCGCCTACCGGCACACCGTCTACAGAAACGCCGGCAAGCTGAGGCGACAGGGTCTGATCATACAGACGGCGGATACATACGCCGTCATTCTCCGGCGCGATTGCTACAGTAAACCGAATTTTTCCCGCCTTATGTGCAAATCCGTCCTTTTGCAGAACAGGCGCTTTCCGTTCGCTTTCGATTTTGGCTGTGAGCGTAACTGCTTCGGCACTGTCACTGGTATAGCCGTGCTGAGCTCTGGATTGGGCGCTTCCCACATAGATAAAGTCCGTTTGGGTAAACAGACCCTCCGGCTGCCGATAAGACAGACACAGGCTGGAATAATCGGAATAGGTCTGTCCCACGGCTCCGTGCTGGATAGACAGGCGGATGCCGTCTGCAAAGCTGATGGGCATATCATGGAGGAACCGGTAATATCCGGCGGGATATTTGAAGGAGCCCTTCACCGTGCAGTCGTTCATCAAATATACATCGTTGATACAGCCTGCGACGGGGGAATCGTATTTTGTATTGGGCCAGTAGATCCCCAGATAGAAGTCCTCCGTACCGGTACCGTTGATCTGAGGGGTGCGGGCGCCGTTGATAAAGAAGTGTTCGTTGCCCTCGCAGTACTGTCCGCCGTGGCAGGTCTGCATTACGGCGATCACGTGACCACGACCGAAAAATTCTCCGATCAGCCAGTCGTCAAACAGTTCTGTAATCCCCTTGCGGAAATCCGCATGGAAATATCCCGCTTCCTTCTTGGGATAGGCGTTCTCCTCTACCGCCAGCTTTAAGGTAAACTGGACCGGGGATTCCGTATCCAGATTGACAAGGGTGATATCCGCGCATTCCCAGAAGGGCATAGGCAGATACAGAGACATCACGATCTGATCCCCTTCCATGCCCACGTCCAGGGCATGGGTATGTACCTCCGTAAATCCGAAGGGCTGGGAGAACATGTGCAGCAGGGGCGCTGCCACCTGGGATATTTTTTCACCGTCCCAGGAAATGTCCACCTGAATTTTACTGAGATCCGCATCCTTCGGCGCGGTTACTGTAAAGGCTGTAATCACACCCGGCTGCTCCGCCTTGAATACATTGGTGTACATGGAGGTCAGCGTCAGTTCTTTTTCATATGTATAAGTTTTCTGCTCCGGTGCCTGTCCTGCAAATGCCCGCAGAAATGCTTCGCTTCTGCCGCCTACGGTGTTCATATCGGTATTATAATCAAACTTTTCATACATGATATGATAATACACATTGTCCAGCTTGCCCACGGCCGTAATTTTCAAGCCCTTTTCAAAGGGAATCGGGATAAAGAAATTCCCCGCCCGGCAGTCCGCTTCATCATAGTGTCCCCGCTCCTCATAGGTGTTGCCCGCTCCGGACAGCTCCGGTATAGCATTATTGAAAAATCCGAACATGGTGGTCGTATACCGGGGAGTATCGCTGCCGTCAAAATAAAAAGAAACGGTAGTCTCCTCAGAGGCGTTTGCAACCCAGATACTTTTGATGCATCCCTTGCCGTGCTCATCAAAGAGTACCATCGAGCCGTCTGGATCTTGATATAAAAACTGATTGAAATCCGCATTTTCCGCGTTCCGGTCAAAGCTGGACGCCTGCATTGCCCGTCTGTGGGGTTCCAGATACGGTAGTTCACTCAGCTTGTAGTAATCTCGCATGTTTGTTCTCCCAATTTAAAATGTATTGTTTTCATTATATCGGACGAGGAGTGCAAAGTCAATGTTTCTGCATTATATTTACAAAAGGCAGTTGATTTTTGGAGGGAATGTGCTAAAATAAGGGAACTGAAATCCGCGCGTTCCTGCATAAACAAGGAGTTTTCTCGTTATGATGCAAAATCCATCTGTTACAAAACTTGCATGTTATATGTCCAATGCCTCTATGGCTGCGGTTGCAAGCATATCGCCCCTGCTTTTTATCACCTTCCATGATCTCTATGGAATCTCGTTTACCCTGCTGGGGCTTTTGGTGATGATCAACTTCTGCACGCAGCTATGTGTGGATTTACTGTTTTCCTTCTGTGCACATAGATTCCATATAGCAAAAATCGTACGATCCATGCCCCTTTTGACTATGCTGGGACTTTCAATCTACGGAGCCCTGCCGCCCCTGTTCCCGGAGCGGGCATATCTGTTTCTGGTCATGGGAACGGTGATCTTTTCTGCCGCCGCCGGACTTTCCGAGGTACTCATCAGCCCGGTGATCGCAGCACTTCCCTCCGACAATCCGGAACGGGATATGAGCCGTGCCCATTCTATATACGCCTGGGGCGTTGCGGCGGTGGTACTGCTGAGCACCCTGTATTTGCATCTGTTTGGCAGGGAGAGCTGGTATATTCTTGTATTTATCTGGATCAGCATACCGCTGACAGCTTTTATACTGTTCCTATGCGCGCAGATTCCAGAACTGCCGACTCAAAAGAGCAGCGCTGGAACGGCAAAGCTGTTTAAAAATCCAGTTTTAATATTGTGTATTCTCTGTATTTTTTTGGGAGGTGCCAGCGAAAATACCATGACCCAGTGGTGTTCCAGCTATCTTGAGTCAGCCTTGAGCATCCCCAAATTATGGGGCGACATTTTCGGCGTTGCGGTATTTGCTGTTATGCTTGGGCTGGGCAGAACGCTGTATGGGAAATTTGGCAAAAATATTGCAAGATTTTTATTCCTTGGCTTTGCAGGCGCCTTTTTCTGCTACATAACGGCGGCAATTTCTCCGGTGCCTGCAATCGGCTTGCTTGCCTGTATCTTCACAGGCTTCTGCGTGTCCATGCTGTGGCCGGGAACCCTGATCTATACAGCCCAGGCAGTTCCAAATGCCAGCGTGGCTGTGTATGCTTTGCTCGCAGCAGGCGGCGATCTGGGCGGATCTATCGCACCGCAGCTGCTGGGCAGTATCACAGATGCAGTATCCCAAAGTGGCTGGGCGGCTGCCTTTGCAGGGAATCTGTCTCCTGAGCAGGTGGGATTTAAAACCGGCATGCTGATCGCCGCCCTGTTCCCCCTTGCCGGAACGGCGGTCGTGCTGGTTTTAAAGCGGACGATCCGGAAGAGGCAGGCGTAATCCCTCACACATTTATCACATGGATTCCATTGACTGAATCGCTCCAAATGTGATACAATATGTATGAATGGAATCCATCATTTGCATGAAAGAGGGCTTTTCATGTTCGATAAAACCTTGAAAAAACGCACATTTCATTTGTCGGCCTCACAGACAATTATGGCAGGCTTTGCCTGTATGATTTTCATTGGCGCGCTTCTATTGAACCTTCCGGCCGCCAGCCGGTCCGGTGAAAGCATCGGCTTTATCAACGCGTTGTTTACAGCAACCTCCGCCAACTGTGTTACGGGACTGATCGTTGTCAACACAATGGCACATTGGACCCTGTTCGGAAAGATCGTCATTCTTTTACTGATCCAGGTGGGCGGGCTTGGATTTATGACCCTAATCACCATTGCTATGGTTTTGGTTCGCCGCAAAATCTCCCTGAGAAGCCGGCAAACAATTCAGGCTTCTTTTAATCAGGATAGTATCGGCGGCATGGTGCGGCTGGTGCGGCGTGTGATTCTTGTAACCCTCTTTTTTGAAGGAATCGGCGCGCTTTTGTTAGCCCTTTCCTTTTGGATGGGCGGATCCATGTCTATTCCACGTGCTCTGGGACAAGGCGTATTCCACGCAATTTCTGCATTTTGCAATGCCGGATTTGACAATATCGGTCCGGAAGGTCTGATGCCGTTTCAACGAAATATTCCCGTTAATCTGATTATAATGGTGCTGATTGTGGGCGGCGGCATCGGGTTCACCGTCTGGGGAGAGCTTGTACAGCTGCTGCGCAGCAAAAAGCAGTCTCTGCGCATCCGTCTGCGCCGGATCAGTCTCCACAGCAAAATCGTTTTAGCCGTTACCGGCATACTGATCTTCGGCGGAGCGGTTTTCTTCCTAATTGTTGAATGGTCGAATCCCCGTACCCTGGGCAGCATGCCCGTATGGGAAAAGATACAGGCGTCCCTGTTTCAATCGGTAACCCTGCGCACCGCGGGATTCAATACGATCCCCCAGGACGGACTGACAGAAATTTCCCAGTTCTTTTCCTGTATCCTGATGCTGATTGGCGGATCGCCTGCCGGTACGGCAGGGGGAATCAAAACGGTGACTGTAGGCGTTATCATCGTTTCTATGATTTCCGTAATCCGCGGCAGAAACAAGGTAGAAGCCTTTGGACGTTCTCTCCCCCTGGATCTGCTGCAAAAAGCATTGAGCGTTGTTTCCATTATGCTGTCAGTGGTGTTTCTCTCCACCGTATTGCTGCATTTTACAGAACTGAACAATCCTTATCCACACACGTTTTTAGACCTGCTGTTTGAAACCTGCTCGGCCGCCGGCACGGTAGGCGTAACCACAGGAATCACGCCGCACCTTTCCGACGCCGGAAAGATTGTTCTCATCATTTGTATGTATATCGGACGGCTCAGCCCGATTACAGTAGTAGTCGCATTGAATAAAAAACTGCGCGGAGGTGACGACAGCATCGGACTGCCGTCAGAACGCGTGATTATCGGATAAACAGGCGGACAGAATTGGAGTTTACTATGGGAAATAAAAAGAATAATAAAAACTTTGCAGTTTTGGGACTGGGGCACTTTGGTATGAGTATCATACAAACCCTTTCCGAACTGGATGTCAATATTTTGGCATGTGACCGGGATGAGACAAAATTGCAGCTTGCCACAGAATATGCCACCCATGTAGTTCGGGCGGATATTGCAGATGAAAATGCGCTGGAGCGTCTGGGGCTGGGCAATTTCGACGTGATTGTGCTTGCTGTGGGCAAGGATTTTGAAGCATCGCAAATTGCAACAATGATCGCAAAGGAAAACGGCGCCAAACATGTGATTGTAAAGGCACGGAACCTGCGACAGAAAAAAATCCTGGAGAGCATCGGCGCAGACGAAGTCGTTTTGCCGGAGCATGAAATCGGCGCAAAATTGGCACGCCGACTGGCAAGCCCCAACATAATGGATATATTGGACGATTCCGAGTTCTACACAATTACAGAAATGCATCCTATGGAAGAATGGCTGCATCAGACGATTCTGGAATCGGATATCCGCCGCAAGCATAATATCACAGTATTGGCAATCCGCCGGGGAGACAACTTTATTATCCCGGTTTCACCGGCTGAGGTACTAACGGAGCAGGATATTCTGATTGTTTTCAGCGAAAAAAAGCGAAAGTAACTGCGCTGCGGACACGGAGGGAAGAAGCATTATGGAACAAACAAAGCTGACACTGCGGGATTTCTTTCCTTTTTGGGATCAGCTGGAGCCCCGGCACAGGGAGGAATTGACAAAATTTTGCGAGTTACAGCATTTTCGAAAAGGCGACCGGATCGAAACAAAAGATCGGCAATGTATGGGATTGCTTTTGATTCAGACCGGGCAGCTGCGCGCGCTGATTTTGTCGGAAGGGGGAAAGGAGATCACCCTGTATCGGCTGTATGAGCGGGACATTTGCCTTTTTTCCGCCGCCTGCATCATGCGCAATATCCAGTTTGATATCCAAATCGAGGTTGAGGCAGATACGGACGCTTTTGTTCTTCCGCCTGTATTATATGATCGCCTGTCCCAGGAATCGGCACAAATGGCAAACTATACAAACGAGCTGATGGCGTCCCGTTTTTCCAATGTGATGTGGACGCTGGAACAGATATTATTCAAAAGTGTAGACAGCCGCCTGGCAGGCGCGCTGTTGGAGCGTGCCGCCGATGAGGGCACGACAGAATTGCATGTGACCCACGAATGGCTGGCGCGGGAATTGGGCACCGCTCGGGAAGTCATTACCCGTATGCTGAAATACTTTCGGGACGAGAGCTGGATTGCATTATCCAGAGGATGTGTGCGGCTGCTGAACGAGAAAAAGCTGCGTGAAATTGCAAATCAGTAGAACATATGAAAAACTGTGACTAAGTCACAGTTTCGGCGAGGATATGATACTATAATAAATAAAAATACATTACAATTGCGGCGTCCAAATGCGTCCATGTATTTACGAATGGCGGAA
>CANTEM010000025.1 GCA_947652805.1 uncultured Clostridia bacterium
TGGAAAAGATGGGCATTGTAGATTTAATCCATACGCCTATGTCGGAGCTTTCGGGCGGAACCCGTCAGAAGGTCTATATCGCTATGGCGTTTGCACAGTCTACGCCGGTAATTATTCTGGATGAACCTACCTCATTTCTGGATATCGGTCAGCAAATAAAGTTTACTAAAATTGTAAAAGAGCTTGCTGCGAATGGAAAAACTGTGATCCTTGTATTACATGATTTGCTGACAGCCCTGAAGGTTTCCGACCAGATCAGTGTTATGGAAAACGGAAGATTGGTCATGCAAAGTCCCCCGGCTAAAATCCTTCACAGCGATATAATAAAAACCTTGTTTGATGTAGAAATCAAAACCGTGCAGACTCCCGAGGGTATCCAATATTATTATCAAACAGATGACAAAAAGCTTTAATATAAAAATTTTCTCTTGCCATATGAGGAAATATGTGGTAGAATATTACAAAAGGGAGTAGCTTGCGATGCAAATCGTTACAACGTGCGTCAATCCCGGTGTCTTTACACCCGCTGTTGTATGAAAAAGCGAGACTTTTATTGCGAACCGTAATAAAAGTCTCGCTTTTTTTGCGAAATGCACAGAATGCACTTCTGCTTCTATGTCAAAAATAATGACAATGGTATCTTAAAGGAGTCAATATGGAAATTTTGTACGAAAATCTGCTGAAACTGGAATGGCAGCAAATTGTCATGTGGGCAATCGGCGGCATTTTAATTTTTCTTGCGATTAAAAAGGATATGGAGCCAACACTCCTCCTGCCGATCGGATTCGGCGCAATTCTTGTAAATCTTCCCTTCTCCGGTGCAGTAACACAAATTGTTGACGGTGCAGTGGAAGAAGGCGCACTCAGCGTCCTCTTTGACGCCGGCATCGCCAATGAGCTATTCCCTCTGATCCTATTTATCGGCATAGGTGCCATGATCGATTTCGGCCCGCTGCTTGCCAATCCCAAGCTGATGATCTTCGGTGCAGCCGCACAGTTTGGCATCTTCTTCACATTGTGCGTAGCGTCCATGTTCTTCGATATCAATGACGCGGCCGCAATTGCAATTATCGGCGCCGCTGACGGCCCCACCTCCATTGTTGTTGCACAAAAGCTGATGTCCAAATACCTTGGTGCAATTATGGTAGCCGCTTATTCTTACATGGCGCTGGTTCCCATCATTCAGCCACCAATTATTAAGCTTCTCACAACAAAAAAAGAACGGCTGATCCGTATGCCCTATGAGCAGAAAGAAGTATCCAAGCTAACCCGGATCCTGTTCCCCATTATTATCACAGTCATTGCTGGACTCATCGCACCTGCTTCCGTATCGCTGATTGGGTTCCTTATGTTTGGCAACTTAATCCGCGAGTGCGGCGTGCTTAATTCCCTGTCCGATACCGCGCAGAAAGTGCTGGCAAATCTGATCACCATTTTCCTCGGTATCACAATCGCTACAAAAATGCAGGCGGATCAGTTTTTGAAGCCCGAAACTCTTTTGATTCTCGGTCTCGGTCTGGTTGCCTTTATCTTTGACACTGCCGGCGGCGTGTTGTTCGCAAAGTTTATCAATCTGTTTGCAAAGAAAAAAATCAATCCCATGATTGGTGCAGCCGGCATTTCCGCATTTCCCATGTCCGGGCGGGTAGTCCATAAAATGGGACAGGCAGAAGATCCCCAGAACTTCCTGCTGATGCACTCTATCGGCGTTAACGTATCTGGTCAGATCGCATCCGTAATAGCAGGCGGTTTGATTCTTAATTTCTTCAGTTGAAAACGGATATACACATAAGGAAAGGAAGAACAAAACTATGAATTTTCATCCCGGAGCCTTTATTGACAGTCTGTATTATATGGGCGTTGGCATGCTCGGTATTATGTTGGTAATCGGTGTCATCATCGGCATTACTGCACTATTGAATAAAATTACAAATAAAAAACCTGCAAACAAAAAAGACTCCCTTAAATAAAGGGAGTCTTTTCTTTTATAATCCAAATCCGCCGTCCACACCAATGCATTGCCCCGTCACGTACGATGCAGCGTCAGACGCAAGAAATGCAATCACCTGTGCAACCTCTTCCGGTTTGCCGATCCGGCAAAAAGGAATCTCCTCAGTCAAAGCCATTATATCCGCCTTTGAAAATCCTGCGTTCATATCTGTGGCAATCACACCTGGTTCCACACAGTTTACTGTAATTCCGGAGGGCGCCAATTCCTTTGCCAGCGCCATAGTTAGCCCTCGCACCCCGGCTTTGGAAGCACTGTATGCAACCTCGCAGGAAGCGCCGCACCGTCCCCAGACTGAACCTACATTAATGATTCGTCCCCTGCGATTTTTCACCATATAATCTGAGGCACTCCGGCATAGGTAAAAAACAGAAGCAAGATTGGTGTCGCAAATTTGTCTCCAGTCCGCATTACTGGTATCGCAGATCTGCCCAATGCGGGAAATCCCCGCATTACACACCAATACATCTAAGCCGCCCAAAACCTGCACTGCTTGCTCCATCGCTCCGTCTGCGGCGTCCGGATCAGAAATATCTGCCGAAATGGATACCGCACCTGTTCGCCGACATACCGTGTCGGCGGCATCGTGGCTGTTATGATACAAAAACACCACCTGATCCCCAAGGGCTGCGAATGCTTCCACCGTGGCAGCGCCGATTCCCCGGCTGCCGCCGGATATGAGAACTTTTCTTGCCATGTTATACAGTCAAAGGCGTTTTTACCGTGTCCGCCTTCTTCTCCTGTTTTGATGCAGTCTGTTTTTCTGCCTGATCCTGCAAAGCCACACCTGCATTTTCTGCCGCACAGGAAAGCATCAGCTTGATCCGGTTTTCCTGATTGATTTTCGTCGCACCCGGGTCGTAGTCGATCGCCACAATATTCACATCCGGATGCCGCTCTTTAATGGGCTTCATCATACCCTTGCCTACAATGTGATTGGGCAAACACCCGAACGGCTGGGCGCACACAATATTTTTCACACCCGAATCAATCAGTTCCAGCATCTCTGCGGGAAGCAGCCACCCTTCTCCCATTTTGGTACCCATACCGATATATCCGGACACCAGCTTTATCGTATGTTCAATGGGAGTAGGAGCGGAAAATCTGCTGTTTTTCTGAATCGCCCGGATCAAATCATTCTGCATTTTGCGCATGATCTGATATACAACCTTACTGCCGGCAGCCTTCACCTTCCCGATTCCATATAGCTTATTATCTACAATACCATTATAGATACAATACATGCAGAAATCAATCAAGCCGGGCATGGATACTTCCGCGCCCTGGGATACGAGAAAATCCTCTAAGTTATTATTGCCAAGGGGAGAGAATTTTACAAAGATCTCGCCAACAATTCCGACCTTGATTTTCTTTTCTTTCCGTAGACGAAGCCCGGCAAACTCCCGTACGATTGCGTCATAATTCTTTTTTACATCCCTGTAGCCGACTTTTTTATCGAACAATTCGTCTGCCAAAAACTTCGTCCACTTGTCGCATAGGCTGTCGCTCGCACCCGGCTCCTCCTCATAGGGACGGCACTGATTGCGCAGCGTCATCAGAAGATCTCCGTAAAGCACCGCATAAATCATCCCGCGAATCAAAGGCAGTGTCAGCTTAAAACCCGGATTATCCTCTAGTCCCGATATGTTCAGAGATATTACCGGGATATATCCATAGCCTGCTTTTTCCAGCGCCTTGCGCAGCAGAGCAATATAATTGGATGCCCGGCACCCGCCGCCTGTCTGGGTCAGCATAAGTGCCACTTTGTGACTGTCATACTTTCCGGACTGGATCGCATCCAAAAACTGTCCGATTACCAGAAGCGCAGGATAGCACGTATCGTTATGTACATATTTCAACCCGTAATCTTTTACACTCTGCCCGCAGTTTTCCAAAAGCTCCGCTTTATAGCCGTGACGGGTAAGAATCTGCGCAATCATTTTAAAATGCATTGGCAGCATGGTGGGAATGAGGATCGTGTAGTCCTTCTTCATTTCCTCTGTAAACTGCACCTTTGGTTTGATCATGCAAGTACCTCGTCTCTTTGTTTGTTTTCCACTTTTTTCCGATCCTCCATCGCGCCGATCAGACTGCGCAGCCGGATTTTCACCGCGCCCAAATTGGTAATTTCATCAATTTTCAGCTGTGTATACAGCTTTCCACTGCGTTCCAGCAGACTCCGGATTTCGTCCGTTGTAATCGCATCTACGCCGCATCCGAAGGATACCAGCTGCACCAGCTGACAGTCCTCGTGTCGTGCAGCATATTCTGCCGCTCTGTACAGCCGCGCATGATATGTCCACTGATTGAGCACCTCAACCTCCGGTGTCTCTGACAAATCGGATATACTGTCCTCACTCACTACAACAAAACCCAATGTTCCTGCCAACCGGTCGATTCCGTGCCCAACCTCCGCGTCCGCATGATAAGGGCGTCCTGCTAAAATCATAACCGGACGATTCTCACTGCGGGCAAAGGAAAGTGCCCGTCGTCCTTCTCTGCGAATGTCTGCCATCCACGCGTCATACGCGTCCAAGCCTGCCATGACCGCTTTTGCCACTTCTCCTCTGGAGATATCCGGGAAGAACTTCCGCAAATACCGATGCAGTCCTTTGGTCAGCTCCTTTTCGCTGTTGATATTCAAATACGGATATAAAAATTTTACTTCTGCCAGGGCGTCCGTATTGGCTGCAAGCAGCTCTGAATAATATGCCACCACCGGGCAGTTATAATGATTATCTCCGGATTTTTCATCCATATTATATGTCAGACACGGATAAAAAATAGCGTCCACACCCTGATCCAGCAGCAGTTGGATATGTCCGTGCATCAGCTTCGCCGGATAACAGGCAGTGTCGGAGGGAATGCTGAAATGTCCCTTTTCATAAATCTCCCTGCTGGATTGCCCCGTCAGGATCACCCGAAATCCAAGGGAGCGGAATATGGTGTGCCAAAGGGGTGCAAGCTCATACATACCAAGTGCCAGCGGCAGTCCGATCGTCCCGCGTCTGCCCTCTCCTTCTTCCCGGGCAAGGGCAGTCAGCTTTTCCCGCTTATACTGGTGCAGATTCGGCAAAGCAGCAGCTTCCCGCTGGGATACTCCTGCACCTTTTTCACACTGATTCCCGGAAACGAACTTCGCACCGGTGCTGAATGTATTGATTGTCAGATTACACCGATTTTCGCATTTTCCACACCGGGCACTTACAGCCTTGTGGGTAAACTGCATCAGCGCATCCCGGTCAAGAAGACTGGATGATTTATTTCCCAGCCCAGCAGCATACAGTGCCGCGCCATATGCACCCATCAGTCCTGCAATTCCCGGTCTGGTAACATTTCTTCCCAGCTCCATTTCAAAGCTGCGCAGTACAGCATCATTATAAAAGGTTCCGCCCTGCACAACGATATTTTTTCCCAGTTCCTCTGCGCTACTGGCGCGAATCACCTTATAAATCGCATTTTTCACAACGCTTACAGACAGCCCGGCAGAAATATCCTCCACGCCGATCCCGTCTTTTTGCGCCTGCTTTACGGAAGAATTCATAAATACCGTACACCGGCTTCCAAGATCCACCGGTGCCTGTGCGGAAAGTCCCAGCTTTGCAAATTCCGCTACGGAATAGCCCATGGATTTTGCAAAGGTTTCCAGAAAGGATCCGCAGCCGGAGGAACAGGCCTCATTAAGCATGATGCTGTCTATAGAATGATTCTTGATTTTAAAACACTTGATGTCCTGACCGCCGATATCCAGAATAAAATCTACCTGAGGATCAAAATGCTGAGCGGCCGTATAATGGGCAATCGTTTCTACAATTCCCTTATCTACACCGAATGCATGACAAATCAATTCTTCTCCGTAGCCGGTGACAGCGCTTTGCCGAATGGAAATGCGCATTCCACATAAATCATATATTTTCAAAAGCTGCTGCCGCACGATTTCCACAGGATTACCCTTGTTGGAATCATAGTATGTATATAGAAGTCTGCCTAAGTCGTCAATTAAGGCAAGTTTTGTTGTGGTACTGCCGCAATCAATGCCAAGGTAAGCATCGCCGCTGTAGGATGCAGGATCCGTTACAGGCACGTTGGCGGCACTATGGCGCTCCACAAATGCTTTATACTCCGCCTCGGATGCAAACAAAGGCTTGCTGTGCTCCGATTCCGTTTTCTGTGCAGCAGCATTTTCGATACGTTCCATAAGAGCATTTATCTGTACCGATTCCCCGGCAGTGCCGGCGTACAGCGCCGCGCCGAGCGCTACGGCAAACCGTCCGTATTCCGGGAACAGCGCCATATCCTCCGTCAGTCCCAAGGTTTCCGTAAACCGGCGGCGCAAACCCTTACAGTAATACAGCGGTCCGCCAAGAAACATAACCCGTCCGTCGATTTTCCGCCCCTGGGCAAGCCCCGCAATCGTCTGATTCACTACTGCCTGATAGATGCTGGCAGCAATGTCCTCTTTACGCGCACCCTGATTAAGCAGAGGCTGGATATCTGTTTTCGCAAACACACCACACCGGGAAGCGATAGAATAAATCCGCTGACTTTGCAGAGACAGTTCATCCAATTCATCCGGCGTCACATCCAACAGTGTAGCCATTTGGTCGATAAATGCTCCGGTTCCGCCTGCACAGCTTCCGTTCATCCGTTCATCGGTACCGCCCTTGAAGAAGATCACCTTCGCATCCTCACCCCCAAGTTCAATCACACAGGAGGTGTCCGGCTCCAAGGTTTTGATTACTTCACCGGTAGCAAATACCTCCTGCACAAACGGAAGATCTGCCGCCTGCGCCATGCCCAGTCCCGCAGACCCGGATACTGCCACGCGCACCCTGTCCATCGGCACCTGCTGCTGTGCTTCCCGTAAAAGCTCCAGTGTTTTCTGCCGTACCTGGGACAAATGCCGTTCATATTTCTCGTATACTACTTCTCCCTCCGCTATAGCAACAACCTTTGCGGTAGTAGATCCAATATCAATCCCTATGCACATGTCCTTTGCGAATTTATCCAAATACTTCAGCATCCACATTTCCTCGCTTGCTTGTTTTCAATACTCAATCTTTGGCCCCATACCAGAACGGAGGCTTCTCCTGCTCCGGCGCCTGCGCTTCATAGGCGGAATCCGATGCGTACGGATTATTCCGGTGACCACTGTTTTCCAGCCCGCACAACAATCCGCTTGAACACATATTGACGCAGGAACACAGAAGGCACATCCCCAGCACCGGATGAACCCGGCAAAACGGCATGCCGTACCCCTGCGCCTGAGAACGGTAAATATGCCCCCCTGCTTTTATCGTCTGCATCGCCTGCCGGTAAACAGTGTTTCCCGGCTCCATACGGACAGCCTGTTCAATGTGACTCACCGCCGTAACAACATTTCCTATCTCCTGATTGGCGATCGCGCTGAGATAATACCAGCGTGCGCTACGCTCCCGCACATTGGATAATACGCTAAGCGCCTCCTGATACATACCGGACTGTATATATCTCTGTGCAATATCCGTATAGGAAAATCCTGCACCCCGCGCGCTACCAGCATATCCGTTATACGTCCCATATCCGTAACTGCCGTATGCTCCCGAAGCTGTACTTCCGCCATAATGACTGCCTGTGCCTGCCGCACCGCTTTTGATTTGCTCGTATGCATCGTTAATTGCAGACATCTTACGTGCCGCTTCTGCATCTCCCGGATTCAAATCCGGATGATACTTTTTGGCAAGCCGGCGGTATGCTTTTGTGATTTCCTCTTCACCGGCTCCCGGAGATATGCCCAGAACCTTGTACGGATCTTCTGCCACGGTGTTTCTCCTCTCTGTGCACAGACATCTCAAATTTTGTCCATATACCCGAATAAATTATATTATCCAATATTTCGCGGAAAAAGTCAAGTTCCAAATCCTGATATGCAGACGCACACCGGTGCATCATCGCCTCCAAAATCTCACGCCGGTCCGTATCCGGCAGAAAGCTGAGGGGATTATATCGCTGCCGTTTTAAGTCCATACGCAAATCCACGGCCGCGTCCATCATGTAAATCACTCTGCCGAGCGCATCGCCAAATGCACGCAGCTTTGCACTCATTTTATCCTCCTGCCATATGAACAGCTCCGATAAAAGCCGTCCGAACGCCGCTGCCGCAGCATCGGGATTCGGATATCCCGCCCGCTCAATATCGGAAAGCGCCCCGAGACTTTCTTCTATCGCATCGCACTGACGAGGATATTGTGCATAGATTTTCTGATATTCCTTTTTCAGCAGCCGCCATGTGCACCACCCGATTACGTTTTTGTCATCATTCCAATGATCCTGGGCGCTTTTCATTGCAAGGGCAATGTTCATTTCTGCTGCATATCGGGCAATTTCATTGGTAAATAAAACCTGTTTTTTCAACGGATGCGCGGGGCAGGCACACTGGGACCGTTCAAAATCCAGCGTATATATAGAAGAAAGAACCAACGCCAGAAATACCATGTCATAATTTAAAGTGATCCGCCCACGCAGCCCGTGTACTTCTCCGAGGGTGTGGCAAATTCCACAGTATACGCCCTGATACAACTGGCGATCTGTTTCACTGAGCCGCTCCGGGTTTGCTATGACATATCCAAACATGTCCCTTTCCCTTTCTCGTTTTTACTGTACGCCGCCGTTTTGCCGGATCAGTCCTTCTAAAGCATCACATGCGTTTCCAAGCTCCTGTATATCCTTGCCGCGCATTGCGGTGCGCACCCGCTTTTCCGCTTCCCGCAGTTGTACCTTCTGCTCTCTTGGAAGTTTTTTCAGCCTGGACGCAGCAGAAAGCAATTCTTCTGCACGGATTCTGCTATCGCCCTGTTCTTTCTTTAAATGATCCTCTGCGGCATACATCGCTGCGTCCCGCATGGCTCTTGCAATCTCATCCTGACTCAAATTGGAGGACGCTTCAATCACAATTTGCTGCTCGTTGCCTGTTCCAAGATCTCTTGCAGACACGTTCACAATTCCGTTAGCGTCGATTGCAAAAGTTACTTCGATCTGGGGAACCCCTCTCGGCGCCCGCCGAATTCCGCTGAGACGGAACCGCCCAAGAGATTTATTCCCGCTCGCCATCTCCCGCTCGCCCTGGAGCACATGCACGTCCACGCTGGTCTGAAAATTCGCCGCAGTCGTAAATATCTGACTTTTTTTAATAGGTATGGTTGTGTTCCGTTCAATGATTTTGGAAAATACACCGCCCATTGTTTCAATTCCCAGGGACAGGGGCGTTACATCCAAAAGCAGCAATCCCTTAACCGCACCACTAAGCACACCGCTTTGAATGGCCGCCCCCATCGCCACGCACTCGTCTGGGTTGATTCCCTTGAACGGTTCCCTGCCAGTTAGGGAGCGTATATAATCCTGCACTGCGGGGATTCGGGTAGATCCGCCGACTAAAATAACCTTTCCGATATCGTCCCGGGCAAGTCCCGCGTCCTCCATTGCCTGTCGGACAGGTCCGCCGGTTGCTTCAACAAGGTGATGCGTCAGTTCATTGAAAAGCTGCCGGGTAATCGTCATTTCCAGATTCAGCGGTCCGTTTTTGCTGCTGGAAATAAAGGGAAGCAGTACTGTAGACGCTGTCATCACCGACAGTTCTTTTTTCGCTTTTTCCGCAGCCTCCTGTACCCGCTGCATAGCGGCGCTGTCCCGGCGCAGATCTACTTTTTGCTGCTTTTTAAATTCCTTTACAATATAATCTACGAGACATGTATCAAAATCATCCCCGCCAAGACGGTTGTTGCCGGCAGTAGCCTGCACCTCTATAATACCTTCGGATATAGATAGGATAGACACATCAAAGGTACCGCCGCCCAAATCGTAAACCATTACCTTTTTGGCTTCTTCTTTGTCCACGCCGTATGCCAGCGCAGCCGCCGTTGGTTCGTTTACAATCCTATGCACTGTAAGCCCGGCGATTTTTCCCGCATCCTTGGTAGCCTGCCGCTGTGCATCTGTAAAATATGCGGGAACGGTTATTACTGCATCTGTCACCGTCTCTCCGAGATATTCCTGGGCATCCGCTTTCAGCTTTTGCAGAATCATTGCGGAAATCTCCTGAGGGGAATATGCTTTTCCGTCAATCTTCACCCTATAGTCACTGCCCATCTCCCGCTTGATAGAGAAAATCGTGCGTTCCCGATTGGCAGCTGCCTGCCGCAGCGCCGCCTGCCCAACCAACCGTTCTCCGTCTTTGGTAAAGGCAACGACAGAAGGTGTTGTACGCTCTCCCTGGGCATTGGGAATAATTACACATTCTCCGCCCTCCATAACTGCCGCGCATGAATTGGTGGTTCCAAGGTCGATCCCGATCAGCTTTGCCATACCGCTATTCCTTCCCTGCCGTATCATCATTTTTGTATAGTATAGACCTGAAACATCAATTTTACGTTAACCCAACATCAACCCAACATCAATTCTGTAAAAAAACTGTAAACGGATATATAAAAAGCCTCCCCTGTGCAAAGGGGGGCTTTTCGTTTGTGCTCGTTTTTCATGCGCAGCAACATGGATTTTTTATAATTATTTCCCCTTTGGATTCTTCCGCATCGCGGATGATCTCTCCAACGCTCGGCACATATATATGCCCGCCGAGGGGATTTTTAATGCTGATAACCGGCGTGGTAACCGTTGCTTCTACAACAGACCTTTCAAAGCAGAGATCTGTCTCTATCATCTCGCAGTTTATAAGCTTCAGATTCCTGCAATAACACAGGGGCTGCGTGCCGATGATCTTACAGTTTTCAAAGGTCACATTTTCACAGTACCATGCCAGATATTCGCCCTTCACCACACTATTTTTCACCGTTACATTTTTCGCGTGCCAGAAAGCGTCCTTTGTATCGAAAATACAGTTTTCAAAAACGGAATCCGTTATGTATTGAAAGGAATATTTTCCCTTCATCTGCACATTCTGAAAATACAGATGATCAGAACGCATCATAAAATATTCACCCTCCGCCGTGCAGTCCTCCATCGTAATCCCCTTGACCGACCAGCCAAATTCCGGCGAAATAATATCGCATTCCCGCATTGCCACATCGCCGCATTCCCGCAGCGCCTTGATTCCGTGCAGCTTTGTACCGGAAATATCAATATGATGGGAATACCACAGCGCCGCCCGGCAAAGGGACGTCATCTCCGATCCGGTGATCCTTACCCCCTCATCGTGCCAGAAGGGGTAGCGGAGATTGAAAAAACATTCCTCCGCTGCTATGTTTCTGCATTCTTTAAACGCACTTTCCCCGTCGGCAGGGCCGTCGAAAGTACAGTTTTTTACTATGATATCCTTCTCACCGTATAAAGCCCGTTCCGCGTCAAATGTTTTATCTGTAATGATATTCATACTAACACCCTTTCACTACTTATCAAAGCCGTTTTTATTTTTGATTG